>WAPY01000042.1 GCA_015520525.1 Candidatus Woesearchaeota archaeon | reverse complement strand
GAGAAAGACAGTATCAACATGACTTCATGGTTTTCAACTCTTGATAAATCAGCGTACAACTTGCTTAATTCCACGGTTTTGCTAAGTGCAGAGAGGGGTTTATTCACAAAGTAAGAAGATTTTTCCAAATTCAAATTCTTTGACGCCTCTTTAAATTTAAGAAAACTTTCAGCGCCAACAGCGAACCCTATTGTGGAAGAAGTTAATTGATTAACATACTCTGCAACTTCTTCTTTTTTATTGTTTAATTCTTCCTCTCCAAAATTGAGGATTAACTCTAAACTCATAAAGGACAAAAGCATTTAATCTTATTTAATTGTTTCTAAGATTGGTTTAGTTTTGTGCTCCTCAACCCTCGACAGCTAACAGAAAGCTTTATAAACAATATGAAACTCCACTAATAAAAATGGACACAGAAATAAAAGCGTTCGGACGATGGAGCACAGATGGAATTACCGTCGAGGATAAGGGCCTCAAAGATTACATAGTTTTAAAGCCTAGACTCGTTCCAAAAACAGGTGCTCGTTACGCTGGAAGGAGATTTCACAAGTCGAAGATTTTCATAGTTGAGAGATTAATCAACAAGGTGATGATACCTGGTCATAGAGGAAAGAAGCACAAAATAACAAGTTATAAGATGACAGGCAAGGCCTCAACGGCTTATGATCAAGTTGAGAAAGCTTTTGAGATTATAGAAAAAAAGACCAAAAAGAATCCAATAGAAGTCTTTGTCAAAGCAATAGAAAATGCTGCTCCAAGAGAGTTGGTTATCAGTATTGAGTATGGAGGAGCTCGTTATCCAAAGGCAGTTGAGTGCTCACCTCAAAGGAGAATTGACCTCGCCTTAAGGTATTTTGCTCAAGGAGCCTACGCAAGTTCTTTTAACAAGAACAAGAGTTTTGAGGAGGCTTTAGCAGAGGAAATATTAAATGCTTACCACTCGAACAAAAACTCCTTCGCTATATCGAAGAAGTATGAGAGTGAGAGGCAGGCTGATGCCGCAAGGTAAGCAAACCTTTTTATAATATTTTTAACTTTCTTAAATCATGAACACCCTATTTGTGGAAGCTCATTACAATGTTGGCTTATTAATGCCTCAAAAGGTTCTTAATGAATTGAAAGAACTCAGCATTAAATTCGGTAAGAGAGTTGGTTTAGTAACTACAGTTCAACATTGGTTAAAACTGAATGAGTTGAAAGAGCAGTTAAGGGAGGAAGGATTTGAAGTGTTCACGAGCAAAGGGAACAGAGCTAAACATGAAGGTCAAATCTTGGGCTGTGATGTTGCTGCCGCGACCAACATAAAAGATAAGGTTGATTTCTTCATATATGTGGGAACAGGAAGATTTCATCCGATAGCTGTTTCTGTATTCACAGACAAGCCTGTTTTGAAATATGACCCTTTCGGCAAAAGTATTAAAGAGCTTAACACGGAAGAAGTTGATTCGTACAAAAAGCATGTTCGAGCAGGGCAGGCGGTATTTCTTAATTCTAATAATATAGGGATTCTTATGAGCGAGAAGAGTGGCCAGAAAAATTTCAACCTTGCTATGAAGTTAAAAGATATGATTGAAAAGAAGGGGAAAAAGGCTTATGTCCTTGCTTTCGACACGCTTGACTTCTCGCAACTTGAGAACTTCCCTTTTATTGAATGCTTCGTTAACACCGCATGCCCTAGGCTTATTGATGACTACTCAAAGTTTCCAAAGCCTGTCGTCAACGCATCTGATATAATATCCTTCTTAACAGCTTAATCACACAGCCAAATAAGCCTTAAGCCAAGTGTGGTAAATTGTCTCCACCATCAAAAATATGACCGCTGAACCAGTTAAAAATGCAGAGTTGTAGCCAAAACTTAACATCATTAAGTAGACGCCGAAAAAAACATTCAGCCACTCATGACCATCCTGCTTTCTATAAAGCACCATCCAAATAACGCCTTTAAGCATTAAAAACGCGGCAATCTCCTTCAACAAAATCTTCGGCAAAACCTCATTTGTTAAAACAATTATACTTGATACGAAATAGGTTACACATAATAATTTATTGAGCATAAAACATCACCTCCGCTTGCTTGATAATAAATATGTCTGTTAAAACAAAGAACTGTCTAAGCAAGGAGGTATACGAAGGCAACTAAAGAAAAAGCAGATATTAAAAACCCAAATATTGAATGCTTCTTGACTAAAGAAGCGAATAGGTTAAAGTAAACATCAGTAATAAAAATGAGAGACAAGAAGAAGAGAAATGATATGATCAAGTAGAAAGGCATCAACAATTTGTTAAGCATTAAAGCTCTTACAAGAGTTAATGCCATGGCATAAAAACTGCTTTTTGTCAAGAATTCCAGCCAGGAACCACTTATTAAATCTGAGGTTTGGTCTGACTGAAACACATTGATAATTGAATCAGCATTCCTCTCCAACCAAGATATTGTATGCCCCATCCCGAAGTTGCTTCTTCAATTAATCCTTTATAAATCTTTCTATAAATCAGTAAGTGTTTGCTATATAACCTATAG
>WAPY01000041.1 GCA_015520525.1 Candidatus Woesearchaeota archaeon | reverse complement strand
TTCTTTTCTTTTACCACACAAACCTTTTTATATAAGTTTGATTAGTTCTGTTTGTGATTTTAAATGGGCTTTGCTGTTGATGAGGAAACAATTAGAAAATATAAAAGAGCAGGTGAGATAACTGGTAATGCTTTGAAGTATGGAGCTTCTCTAGTTAAGCCGGGTGTTTCAGTTGTTGAAGTTCTTGACAAGATTGAAGAGAGAATTAAGTCGAGAGGAGCGGGTCTCGCTTTCCCAGCCGCTGCAAGCATAAATTATATAGCAGCCCATTCAGCGCCTGTTGATGAGTCTGAGGTTTTTCACGAAGGAGATGTTGTTAAATTGGATATAGGTGGAGAGATTGACGGCTTCGTCGCTGATACTGCTTTAACAGTGGATTTGGGCAATCATGAAAAGCTTTTGGAAGCTTCTAAGAATGCCCTTTACAACACAATCAAGCTTGTTAAGACTGGAGTTGATGTGAGGAGCTTAAGCAGGGAGATAAACAGAACAATAACATCTTTTGGATACTCACCTATTAAAAATTTAACTGGGCATGGGCTTGATAAATATGTTGTTCATGATGAGCCGGCCATTCCAGCTTATGATACTGGGAACTCTATTTTTCTAGAAGAAAATCAAGTTATTGCCATTGAGCCTTTTGCGAGTTCTGGGGTCGGCGTTGTTGTTGAATCGGGAGAGCCCACTATTTTCATGCTCGACCATGAAAAACCAGTTAGAAGTTTAACAGCAAGGAGGATACTTAAAGAAATAAAATCTTTGAATGGGCTTCCTTTTACGATAAGATGGTTTTATTCGGAGTACCCTAAGCTTCTCGTTAATGAGGCTTTCAGAGAATTTAGGAGAAAAAATATGCTTGTGGAATTTCCGCCTTTGGTTGATATGTCAAAGGGTCTTGTGGCTCAATTCGAGCATACAATGATAGTGAAAGGAGACAAGGTAATAGTTACAACAATGGTAAAATAAATAAATTGAATAATAAAGAATTAAATTTTCTTCTTTAACTCCTGGTTCCACATCTCGCCGATCTTCATCAGTTCTCTGGCGAATGCATCACTCAACCTGTATGTTTTCTTATAAAGATCGTAGTAAATTAATCCCATGCTCTTCATAGGTGTTAATATTCTGTCGTAGAACTGCCTCTTATTGTATGACAACCTGACTTTCTTTCCTATGTAAGGAGGCCTGTCTATTTTTGTTATTAACTTGCCTTCATGTAATTTAGTTGCGAACTCGGACATTTGGGGTTTTGTCAATTCCCCATTGTTCTCTTTCATCCATCTTATAAGAGCTTTAGCCACAATAATCTGCTGTTCTGTAGCGAATATAATCTCATAAATATCCTCTGGAAGATTAAACCTATCAAACAATATTACCATTTAAACACCCCCATGTATTAGTATAAATAAAAAGTATAAACATCCCCCAGTAGCGTAGGTCATTAAACTAATATATAAATTTTGTGATTTAATTTACAAAATTAGGTATTAATTGTTCTTTATCTCACTAATCTACTTATGCGTGAACCAGAATACTCTTTTATCATTATCCAAATGATCAAGCTTTGCGAATCCAAACCTTTCCAACTGAACAACTTCATCGATTTTAATCTTGTTGACATTTGTTTCTATCACTCCTTCAATCAACTTATGGTCAGGCATGAACACTTCCGCCTTTAAATTCTCCTCTGCTGGAAGCCAATGAATTATCTTACTGCCCCTGCCTTTGAATTTCTCATATTCCTCCGAGTCGAACAAAAATTCGCCGTTCTTCTTTGTGAAATTTAAGCAGTCCATGAGCCTGTAAAGTTCTCCTTCTTTCAACTGCTCAAAGTCCTTCCTACTTATCAAGAAATTTTGATTTGTGTTGAACACTCTGAAGCCGTAATCTTGCTCCGGATGAAACTTCAGCTTTACTTCCTTATTTGGCGCTCCTTTTATCTTTATCTCAACAGGGTCATCTATGAAGAACAATCTTTTGGCTTTTTTGTCAACAATTTTTCTGTTTATTGAGGCAAGAATATTCCAGTCAATGTTGGTCGGCGTTGGGCTTAATCCTACAATTCTGGCAAGCTCGTAGTAAGCTTCTTTTTGTATTCCCCTCCTTCTCAATGCCCTTAAAGTGACTAATTTCGGGTCGTCCCAGCCAATCACTTCTCCTTTTTCTATCATTTCTCTAATCTCTCTGCCTTGAGTTGTTGCGCCGACTATGTTGAAACGGCCGTATTGAATCACAGTCTGCTTCCTAAATCCTAAAAGCTCTTTTATGTAATCTTGAAGCTCGACTCTCATCCTGCCAAACTCTGCGCTTCTTAAAATGTGGGTTACACCGCAGAGCTCTTCCTCAACTGAATTCTCAAAATCGTAGAGTGGATAAACACAGTATTTACTTCCATGCCTGTAGTGAGGAGTGTAGCTTATCCTAAAAAGAACGGGGTCTCTCATAACATAATTCTTGGAGGTCATGTCTCCCTTAAGTCTTAAAACTCTCTCACCTTCCTTAAACTTACCTTTGAGCATATCATTCCATTCTTTTAGGTTTTCTTCAATACTTTTGCTTCTGCAATCACAAGCAACACCTTTATTTCTTAACTCGTGCATCTTTTCCCTAGAGCATGAGCACACATATGCTTTGCCCTTTTTTATGAGAACCTCAGCGTACTCGTAGAACTTGTTCATATCATCGCTTACAAACTTTATTACATCAGGTTTAATATCTAAATATTCAAGAACATCCTCTTTCATTGCATCAACAAACTCTTGAGTTGATTTTTCGGGATTTGTATCCTCAAATCTGAACACACATCTCCCATTGTATTTTTTAGCGTAGATATAGTTTATGAGGAATGATAAAGCATGACCTATATGAGCGTACTTTGAAGGTTCGGGAGGAATCCTCGTAACAACTTTTCCCACCTCAGCATTTGGAAGTTCAGGCAGGTCTTTCTTCTGCTTCTTCTTGTTTAATAATTCAGGAGCAATACTCTCTAATTTTTTCTTTTGTTCATCGAGACTTAACAAGTTTACTTCATCGCAGACTAATGAGCATTCTGATAAAACTTCCTTGGCTTTGCTTCTCAAATCCTTGTTTGAACTGAGTATTTTTCCAAGAACTGCCTTTGGATTAGCCCTGCCGTCATGAAGAACAGCATTCTGTAGTGCAAACTTCAATATTTCTCTCTTTAATTTGTCATCGCTCATAAGTTCTGGTTTGCAACTTATTTTATAAAGCTTTTTATGAATTTTAATC
>WAPY01000040.1 GCA_015520525.1 Candidatus Woesearchaeota archaeon | reverse complement strand
GAGATGTGTATAAGAGACAGGGGCTTAATATAAAATCTAAAGCTTTACGATGATCTTCATAAGATGTAAGTAAATTCTGATTATTACCCTCAATATTGAGTAGAACTCTTCCTATTTCCTCCTGGTTCTTTTTATATATCCTATTTTCTTCTGTCTCCCCTCTGATTCCATACTTTCTTAGAACTTTTTCTAAGCCTATTTCTAAAGAGTCCCCTTCCGAGCTTTTCCCCAATATATACCATTCGGGAATTTTCGCTTTATTCTTTAATATCTTTTCTATTAATACATTTCTTCTAAGATACGTTTTCTTCTCTCTTTTGCTTATTTGTCCCATAAAAGTGGTAAAAATATGCTTATATTTAAATGTTTCGTTTTAGAAGTTGAACAAGGTCAAGCGCTTTATAAACTCAAAGTGGGCTTTGCTTATGGGAATATAATAAACGACAGGCATAGTCAGGATAAAATTAACTAATGCTAATAAAGTTATTGCAAGCAACACTAAATTAAGCGTTTTAATGTTCCTTGCTTTGCTCAAGTATGAGAAGCATATTGACGCGTTTAT
Source organism: Candidatus Woesearchaeota archaeon (assembly GCA_015520525.1). Classification (GTDB taxonomy): domain Archaea; phylum Nanobdellota; class Nanobdellia; order Woesearchaeales; family WAPY01; genus WAPY01. The sequence goes on along the minus strand of WAPY01000040.1, from coordinate 3,110 downwards.
TATTCCAAATATGATTGGAATTAAATAATGTCCTAAGTACAGAACCCTTGTTATTGACATCATAACAATCATATAACTTAAGTACATGCTTGTGAATGTGATCATGTAAAAGAACAGTCTTTCATCTTTTATTCTAACATCAAACAGGGCTTTTGTTATTATTAAGCTTGTGCTTATGATTATGCTTATTAAGACTATTAACCAAACAACCACACTTGGCTGCATCCTCAGATACTGAACTGTTTTCTCCTTAATGTCCCACTTGTAGTTTATGCTTCTTCCTCCAAAAGGCCATGTTGCTGGCAGGCTTCCTGTTTCATCAGAAGAGCAGGGCTTGAATGATGGAACTCCCTTCTCATATTTGAATTCATACTTTATGTAGGCTTTAATTAGTGCAGGAAGGTATAAAGGATTTCTTTCTTTTCCACTTGTTATTATCTTTAAAGTGCTGTTCTGGACTTCGTATGTTCTTCCATTAACAATGTTGTTGGCAAGGTTGAAATGTATGTAAAAAATTGAGCTTGTGATTATTAAAAATCCAACAAGCAGATAAGTGCTTTTTATGATTATGCTGTTTAACCTTATCTTTCTTGATGTGATAATCTCAAAGAGGATTAAGAATACGGGAAGCAGGAAAACAATCGCCCCATTTAGTTTTACCATGGTCGATAAAGCAATCAACACACCAAGTGTAAGATAAAACTTTGAACTGAACTTTCTCTTCTCTATCATATATGTAAATAATAAGATGCTTGTAAGTATGAAGAATATCTCAGCAGAATCAAGCATAGCCCCTCTTGATTCTAAAACAAAAGCGTTGTTGAACAAGAATATTAAAGAGAACATAAACGCGGTAAATTTTTTCTTGGTTATCAGGAGTATTATGAAGAATATTAACAGAGGGCATAAAGCGCCAAAGAGGGTTGGAAAAAATCTTACTCCCGCGAAAGAGTAATCTTTGGGAACATTCTTTATGAAGTCTGTTTTTGTGAAGTATGTTAAGTTGAGGTTCGTGTTCTTATGAATCATAACTTCTCCCAATGCTATGAATAATTTTCCCAGTGGCGGGTGCGGTTCTAAGAAAAAAGTTCCCTTCACATATTTTTCAGCGCTTGCTATGTGATAATTCTCATCCCAAAATAACCCTTGCGGGTAAGAATAATGGTAGAATAGAGTGATGAGAGAGATAATTAAAATTGTTGCAGAAAGTATCAAAACTTTCTTTTTCTCTTTATCTTCTCTTTTCCTTCTTGAAAGCTTTAATTTCATGATATACGCTCAGTAGAGTAATTTATAAATGTATTTATCTATTTGAAAATGGTAAAAATAAAAAGGTTTTTAAATTTCAGAATTTTGTTCTACTTATGAAATCTGTCGTGGAAATTGTTAAGGAATTCTATTTTACTCATGCTTTCCCAAAGTATGACAGTGAGGGTTTTCGCTATGATATCCTGCTTGATGATGAAATGAGAGGGTTGAAAGAAAATGTAAAAACTCTGCGGGATAAATTCGGCAATATTGAAGAGGTTATAATAAATGACAATAGAATAAAAAAGTTCGGCAGTGTTGATTTTAATGTTTGGGCTTATTCTTACGATTATTTCTTTTTAGGCAGGGGCTGGCCACCTTCAGAGAAAAGAGTAAATTTTGTCAATAAGGTTGTTGAAGATGGTTTAAGAGAGAAGGATAAACTGAATGTTCTTGATGTTGGCTGTGGGGAACAGTCGGTAACTTACTCTCTTAATTCTGATATAGTTTATAAAATCGGTGCTGATATTTCTGAAACTGCTTTAAAGAGGGCGCTGGATAAAGAATATATTCAAGAGGCTTGGTTTCTTGATTTTAATAAGATTAAACTGAATGAATTGCCAAATAGAAAGTTTGATTATATTGTTATGTCAGAGGTATTGGAGCATACTTCAGAACCAAAAGAGGTTATAAAGAAATTTTCTTACTTGCTGAAAGATAAAGGCTCTCTAATTGTGACTATTCCAAATCCAACTTGTATTGCTTTCTTGACTGATTTTTTGATCCATGGTTTTCACCTTAAGAAGTATTACCTTCTTAACAGATCTCACAATCCCTTAGTTAGTAATTTGTCTTTGGAGAACATGATTAAAGAGTTGAATGATGATGAAGAGTTAAAAGATAATGAAGGAGAGTATAAACTCAAAATTGTGAGAAGGGAGAACAGACCAGCTAAGCTTTATGGTTTCTTCCCTAAAGACAATACTCTTCTTGATAAAGTATTAATTAATTTATCATATAAAAGTCCTGAATTATTTTCCTTTCAATTTTTCTATGAGATAAAGAAGGAAAATATTAGTTGAAAAAAGCGAGTTCTTCTCGAGTTTTAGATTGCATTAATAATAGCGGAGAGTGTTTTTTGTTGTTTATTGTAATGGGAGGATAAATAGGATGTTGAGAATAGTATAATAGCGGGGAGTGGATGTGGGGAACTAAACCTTTTTGGAAAAGGTTTAATCGAAAAAGGGTTGTTTTTTCTTGTTGTTTTGTTGAAGTAATAAGATTGAAAGGGATGTTGAGAATATAGTATAATAGCGGGGAGTGGATTTGAACCACTGACCTGTGGGTTATGAGCCCACCGGGCACTCCTGACTGCCCTACCCCGCTGTGTAAGCTAGTAAAATATAACTTCTTTATAAATCTTGTTGTAGCTCCTCTTTGATAATCTGTATTATTAACTTTCCCTCGGCTTTCCCTCTGAGCTTGCTCATAACAATTCCAACTATCGCTTTGGGATTCTTAACACTCTTGTTTTCCTCTATTAACTTTTTAACTTCCTTCCTGACCTCATCTTGGCTCAATGTTCTGTTTTCCTCTATCGCTTCTTTGAGGCTTTTGCCTCTTAAGTATCCTTCAAGCGCTTTCTCCGCCCCTTCCTCTGTTATTCTCCTGTTGTTCAATGCTTTCATCACTTCTTCTAAATCTTCAATTTTTATTTTATCTGTATTCAGTTTTAATCTCTTCTTCAAGTCCTTCAATGTTAAAAACATTATCTTTGCTATTGTTTTTATGCCGACCTGATTGTACTTTCTGTGCAGTCTTTCAAAAGTTTCCCTCTCTTTTGACATTACGACTATGTGAGC
>WAPY01000039.1 GCA_015520525.1 Candidatus Woesearchaeota archaeon | reverse complement strand
GCTCGTAACAACCTTTTCTCTTATGAACCTGCCTGTCTGAAGGTAAGTTGGTTCAGCAACTAAAATTATATTCTTATTAGAGTTAACCTTATTAAATTCAAATTCATTTGATTTTCTTAAATCAATAATATCATGTCTTAATGTTTCGTTCAAGTGACCTGACAAATATTCTATGAAAGTGTCCTTCCCGCAACCGTCTATTCCTTCAATTAGAATGTAAAAGCTCATAATCCCACCATGAGTTTTTAATTCTTTCATCTTAATATTGTTTTTTATGATTAAATATAATCTTTATGATATCCTGCTTGGAATCTTATAAAGAATCGCAAGTTTTTTAAATAAGACGCCTTATCCTTCCTAAGGGTTTAGGGGTTCTAGCAGTTGGAAGTTTATACTTTCATTTATTGGAGGAATCAACATGAAAGAAGAAATAAGAATTGAAGATGTTCCCGTTCAGGAACTCATAGAAGCTCTTGCTGAGAAGCTGAAATCTGTAGAGGCGGTAAAGCCTCCAGAATGGTCAAAATTTGTTAAAACCGGAGCTCATAAAGAGAGGCCTCCAGTAAGACCAGACTGGTGGTATATTAGGTCTGCAGCAGTTTTAAGGTCTGTCTATAAACTCGGGCCCATAGGAGTTTCAAAACTCAGAACAAAATACGGCGGTTCAAAGAACAGAGGCTTTGCGCCGGAAAGGTTTTACAAAGGCTCAGGAAGCATAATCAGAAAGGTCCTTCAACAGCTTGAAAAAGCGGGGCTTATTAAGCAGGCTCAGGTTGGAGTTCATAAAGGAAGAATCTTAACAAAAGAAGGCATGACCTTATTGAAAGAGGTTGTTAAAGAATTAAAGAAATAAAATGAATTATCAAAACTTTAATCAGGATGCTGAAGCTGAAAGAAAACTTCAAGAAGAAGTAGCAAGGCTTGAAGGGATTGTCAAATCAAGGCTGAGCAGGGAGGCTTTAATAAGGTATGGCAATGTGAAAGCGGCTCATAAGGATTTAGCTTTGAACCTTGTGCTCATACTTTCCAACTTGATACAACAGGGGAAAGTTCAAGGTCAAATAAGCGACGCTCAACTTAAAGATTTGCTCAGACAGCTCTCATCCAAAAAAAGTTTTAAAATCAAAAGGGTATGAGATGATTAAAATGGGTAGTCGTAAAGTATTAAGCGAGAAAAAAGTGCTCTCAAAGGAAGCAAGGCATACAAGATGGGCGCCATTCTGGGTGGTTCTGAAGAAGTACGCTCGAGGAAGGCAGGTTCATCCATCAAGGTTCACAGATGTTAAAAGAAGCTGGAGAAGAACCAAAATAAAAGATTAAGGTGATTATTATGATTATAGAAAGAACTTACAACATACCATTAAGGAAAGAATGGCTTAAAACTCCAAGATACAAGAGGGCTAAAAAAGCGATTATTGCCGTCAAGGAGTTTTTGTCAAAGCACATGCACCAAGAAGACCAGAGCAAAATAAAACTCGGAGAACACATCAACTTGGAAGTCTGGGAGAATGGAATAAAAAATCCACCCCACCACATAAAAGTCAATGTTAAGAAACTCGAGGATGGAACAGTATACGCGGAGCTTTTTGGTTATGAGTTGAAGGTTCCGGGAGAAGAAGAGAAAAAGAAGGAGAAAAAAGAGAAGAAAGAAGCAAAGACTGAGAAGAAAGAAAAGGAAGCGGAAAAGAAAGTAGAAGAGAAAAAGGAAGAGAAAGCAGAATCCAACGAAGAGAAAAAAGAGGCTGAAGAAAAGAAGCCCGAAGTGAACGCAGAGAAAGAAGAAGCGAAAGAGAAGAAAGAAGCAGAAAGTAAGGAAGAGAAGATAACAGAGAAGACAGAAGAGAAAGTAGAGGAAAGTGATTAAAGCAAATCACTCAACTTTTTATTTCTTATTTATCTCTTAAAGTAGTTTTTATCTCCGACATGTTCCTCTTAAGAGTTTTAGCTTGCGCACTTTAATAATATCCTGCAGAGCTTTCTTCCTACCAAAATTACTTACTCTATTAGCATATTTGTTAGCTGATTTTATTAAGCCCTTAAGTGAGGACTTCTTCTTTTTATATCTCTTCGTAGCGCTTTTGATGTAATCAAATTTTAGAATCTTAAATTCAACAGTTAATGAAGGATAACCTAAAATGTCCATTAAATTTATTAACGGTATACCTTTAAGTTTATAATCAACAAGTTTATTAATATTTTTTCTTTTGTTAACTTTCTGATTGTAAAGTGCGTAATTATAAATCAATTTACCCAACATTATAACTAACCCTTTAAAATCGTTGGATAAATTCAGGTTTTCATTATCAGTTAAGTTAATGTTTGATTCCTTAATAACTTGATTTATTCGTTGGGTTAATAAACAACGAGTTGTGTCATAAACAGAATCTACATCTAAATCAATATTTTTCCAGAACTCATTTTTTCCTTCAGTGTCTTCGGGATGTTTCAACACTTTATTTTTAATAGCGCCATAAACGCCTAGTAAATCAATAGCGGTCGGAGCGTAATAATAATCAATGAAATGTTTTGGGAGTTCATTAGGTTTCTCTTCATACACTTTTGAAAGAGAGGAATATAGTTCATTCAGACTAGGGAATAAACTTAAAAAAGCACCATCTGCTTTAAGGTTCTTGTTAATGTATCCAGTCAAAGAGTAAAATAGGCTTTTTTCAGTGTTCTCATTTGAGTTCCTGAATTTTTTTAAATAAGTAGATATATCAAAATTTTTGTTAGAACTTAGCAACTTATCTTCTAAAGAAAGCACATCATTACTTATCCTCTCCCTCTTTGATATGTATTGTACTTCAAATATTAATGATTCATGGTAAAATCTTTTTCTGTTAAGCATAAACATTCCCTTATTCTTTTTTATTATTAAGTAAATTAATAAAGAGTATATAAATGTTACTCTATAATGGTAAATATTCGTTTTTGTTGTTTAAGAACATTTTTAAAGAATAGTGGTTTACATTAAGGCATGGATACTCAAGACACAAAGCTTCCATTTGAGAGAATAAAGAGAAAAGTAATTGTAAGGAAGGAAGCGGAAACATCAGACAAGTATGGAAAGAGGCCTGAAGACAGAACTACAGAGGAAATAATACATTACGGCATAATTAACATAGACAAACCTGCAGGCCCGACATCTCACCAAGTAACAGCTTATGCGAGAGACCTCCTTAATCTTAAAAAAGCAGGCCATTCGGGAACCTTGGACCCTCAGGTTACTGGAGTCCTGCCGATTGGCTTAGAGAGGGCTACGAAGGTCATGCACTTATTATTAACTGCGGGCAAAGAGTATGTTGCAATAATGCACCTTCACGATGATTTAGATGAGGATTTAATCGTGGAAGGGTTGAATTCTTTCGTTGGTGAGATAACGCAACTTCCGCCGGTTAAGTCAGCTGTTAAGAGAGCCTACAGAAAGAGGAAGGTTTACTACATAAAAATATTAGAAATTGACGGCAGAGATGTTCTCTTTAAAGTTGGAGTTCAAGCGGGAACTTACATAAGAAAATTAATACATGACTTTGGTGTTAAGATGAAAGTTGGGGCTCATATGGCCAAACTCAGAAGAACAAAAGCTGGGCCTTTCAACGAGGAAACAATATCCACGCTTAATGATTTAAGAGATGCTTATTACTATTACAAAGAAGAAAACAATGACTCTTTCTTAAGGAAAATTATACAGCCAGTTGAGAAGGCAGTTTCCCACCTGCCCAAAGTTTGGGTTTTTGACACAGCGGTTAATTCAATATGCCACGGTTCAAACTTGAAAGTTCCGGGAATATCAAAGCTTAATGATGATATAAAACCTGGAGACATAACCGCTGTTATGACTTTGAAGGATGAGCTCATAGCTTATGGGACTGCAAAGATGTGTTCTAAAGAAATGCTCGGAAATAAAGGTGTTGCTGTTAATGTTGAGAAGGTTTTTATGAAGCCGGAAGTTTATCCAAGATTGGACAAGTAAAGCATGATGCTTTTGTTAGATTGTTCTGGAAGTCCTTGCGGACTTAATCTGTTAGGATTTACGATCAATTTTAAAATGCCGTCTTTGGGAAGATAAGCAGGTAAATACCGCCTTACCCCGTATGTTCCTTTCCCTTTTTCAATTCCTCTTAAATTAAACAAGGCCTTTTCATCATTCGGATTTAGTCTTAGCACATTATTTATTATTCTCCCTGCAGTTTCAGTCTTTCCTTTATGAATGTAAATTGAGCTCAGGCCATTTAATACTTTTATTCTTGTAGTTTTATCAGGCTTGTTTTTCAAACTTTCAAATAAATACTCTCTTGCTTTGTCAAATATGTTAACTAGAGAATAAGCTGTGCCAATATTGTAATAGGTTAAAGCTCTGTTTTTCGTAGAGCTGCTTAAAGCTGTTTGGAAATGTTTTTCCGCCTTTTCGCCCTCAGATGTTAACAAGTACAATGTTCCTAAGACTTCTTCAACTGCTTTCTTTGTACTAGCGAATACTCCAGAGTTGTTGTAGCATTTATTAATCTCTTTCTCCAATGTGTCTATTTCTTTTACTTTTTCATTAGGAACAAACAACCACCTGTCCTCTTTTTCGTTGGGTAATCCTTTATTGTTTAATCTCTGTAAATTAAATTTGGCTTTTTCATCAGAGGGATTAATTTTTAATGCTTTCTCGTAATTCTCCTTTGCTTTTGCAATTAATGTATAAATTAAATGACTGCCTTTGTCTATAAGAACTCTCTTTTCTTTTATCGCAAGATCTTCATACGCCGCACCTAAATTTACAAGTGCTTTTGCTTTTAACTTACTGTTTCCTTGAATTTTATCTAAGCTCTTGTTGAGATAAGGTAAAGCTAGATAAGGGAATTGCTCAAGCAGTAAGACCGTTCCCATTTTATACAACAATTCTCCTTTCTCATCCTCTTTAGCGTATTTTAAAGATTCTTCAAATGATTCCGTCGCACTTGCTCCTTCCTTAAAAGCCGCGTATAAAGAACCTAAAGCAAAATTAGAATTGACTTTGTCAGAACCTTTACATTCATTTATGAATCCTCCGATTACATCAAGACCCTTCCAAAAGAATTCTATCTGCTCATGTCCAACTATTGTATAAGCTTTATAAGCTTCTTTATCTGCGATGTCTTCTAATTTTCTCGCCATATTTAAAGAAAAACATAACTTGTATTTAAATTTATCGCTACTTGTTGGTAGTTATTATATTATCTGGTTGTTTGTTAAGTATTTTAGGTTTTTATCATCTTTCCGGTGCAACAATAAATATTTAAATAATACAATATTTTAGAGATGAAAATGGCACTCTTTTCATCTGGAAAAATTAGTAAGGTAGGACTTATTCCGACTGAACAACAAAAATTAAGTAAAGAAGAAGCGATGAGAATAATTAAAGCTGTAGTTGATGATATACAAAAGGTTAATAATTTAACGAATCAGGAGAAAGCCGAAGATGCTACTTCTACTAAGACGTATGAAGAGATAAGTAAGGAGTTTAAAAAGGAAGATTTAAGAATCGCTAAACTCCAAGAGAAATTTAAAGAAGTTAAGGAGTCTTTGGGAGATATTACTTATTCTGCTCCAGAGTTGCTTGCAAAAGTGACTACTGAAGATTGGAAGAAATTTGCTGATAACTTAACAAAAGTAGCGGTAATCTGTGACAAATTGGAGGAAGTTTGTAAGAATGAGATTTCTATCATAGAGAAAGATGCGAGAACGGTTAAACAGAGTATCGAAATTGCTAAGAATATTAT
>WAPY01000038.1 GCA_015520525.1 Candidatus Woesearchaeota archaeon | reverse complement strand
CTTTTAAATATAACAAAAAATTAATAACTAAAAAAGAGGTGATTTCGTTGGTTAAAACGAGAAAGAAAAGTAAGGAAGATTCGTCTGTCGATTCTTCTTTTGAGTTGAAGCTTTTGGAAATTAATATTGAGCGTTCTAGGATTGCAAGGGAAAGGGCAATATTGGTGTTTTTGGAGTCTCTGTTTATATACTTCTCTTTTATGTTTATTGCAGTGTTCGGCTTCGTCAACAAGTTCTTGAATGGAGAGACGCTTAACTGGTTGGTTCTTGCAGGCTTGCTCGCTCTATGTATTGGCGTCCTGCCAAGCGTTTATATGATGTTTAAGGAGGGAAAGAAATTTGATGAATTATACGAACAATACAAACTAAGACTTAAAAAGGAGGGAGAAGAATGAAAAGAGGAAAATTATTTTTTAGGAATAAAAAGGGAGTTTCGCCCTTAATTGCGACGGTTCTGCTCATTGCTTTTGCAGTGGCTTTAGGTGCAATTGTTATGAGCTGGGGTAAGAGTTACATAACTCAAACTCAAACAGATGTTCAGAATAAGGGCAATCTTCAAATGACCTGTTCTGAGGATGTTGGCATAAACATCTTAAGCATTGCAGGTTCTTTTGATGCTTGTTATAAGGACACGGACAATACCTCCGTTAATGGAACAATTAAGTTTACCTTAAAGAATAGTGGTTCAGAGGCTTTAGCTGGATTGAAGGTTCAAATTATAACTGATAAAAATGTTACCTTAAAAACTATCAGTAAAGATTTAGAACCTGGAGATATTTATCATGCAGCGTCAATTGAATATCCTGGTAATCAGAGCTTTAAGGAGTTAGTCATCAACCCAGAGATTAAGGTTGGTTCGGAGACGAAAGTTTGCGCAAATTCTGAGATAACTTTGGACACTTCGCAGATTAAGACCTGCAGTTAATCTTTTTATTTTATTTCTTCTTATGAACTCTCGAATCATTAAATCTTTTCTTTTGGCTTTCTTTATGCTGGCCGTTGTTGTTCTTACAGTTTATGCTTCTAACATTTTCACATTCTCAAAGAAGGCAACATCTGTTAGTTCTAAACAAATTGATTGTTCAAGCATCAATTTGAGAATAGATTATAAAGCTTCTTTTTATGATAAACAAGATGACGCTTTGAATCTTCTCGTTCAAAATAAAGGTCCTTCTGAATTAAAAGGTCCTTTAATTGTTAAAGTTGGAAGTAAAAAGATGGTGTTTAATCTTTCCTTATCTCCATCAGAGTTTAGCCTTATTAAGCTGAAGAATCTCTCTACACTGTCAAAAGGTTCTTCCCTTAGCACTTTCATTATGTATATTGAGAACTGTTCTGATTATCCTCTTAGAGTTGACGTGAATAAAATATTAAACAGTAAATAATAAAAAGAGAGAAAGTTTATTTTGTTAAAATGAATCAAAAAAGAGGTCAGGTTTGGATTTCTGCAGTTCTTTATGTTCTTGTTGTTGTTTCTGTTATGGTTATTATTCTCTCAGTTGGTGTTCCTGTAATTAATAAGCTTAAAGACAAGGCCGCTTTCAACAACCTTAAGAATAATGCTCAAGTTTTAGATTCTTACATAAAAGATGTTGTTTCAGAAGGTCCTGGTTCTCAGAGGGTTGTTTCTCTTCCTATGTCTGGAAGATTATTTGTTCAGAATAATAAGTTGATCTGGCAGATTCCTTTGCACTCTCTTGTTATGGCTCCCCGCAGTAAATTATCGTATGGTGATGTTGAGTTTTTATCTTTGCCTTACAACTCGACTGTTACTGCTTACGAATCCCCCGATTACTGCTATTATATTCTGGATAATGGTTTTTTAAGGGTTAATCTCACTGAGTTTGGTAATATTTCCAAGCCGAAGGAAAATTGTTCGACCGTTATAAACACTTCTCGCATAATAAACTCTATTTATTCTGAAAAGGAGGGCAAGTATATTGACGCAAACTTTTCAATTCACTTATCAACAGATGAATCTTCGTCTTATGGCACTGGTTATTCTGTGCTCTCAAATTCTGGTAATTTCTTAAGTTCTGCTTATGTTCTTTACTTTGTGAACTCTTCAAATTATGATTATTCCTTTTATGTTGGTTTGGACAGCTCATCTGACTTTGTTAGTGTTAAATTGAATTCTTTTACAAGCAAGAGTTGAAAACACAAACTTTAAAAGCTCTGATTGTTAGTAATTTATAAAAAAGTGGTGATACTATGGCAGATGATGTTTTAAAGTTTCATATTTCTTTCAAGCCTAAATTCATAAACCTGCCGGATATAAAAACTGGCAATCTTAATGTAAGATATCCTTTAATATCACCTTTTGCTTTTGCCCACATATTCATTGATAAGGAGACAAAGGAACTTCTTTACTATGTTGAGGAGCCAATCTTAACTGATGATGAAAAGAGTTTGTTGAAGCTTTTGCAGCTTGGCCTTGAGGAAGTTCTTAATATGGACTTTGTCGGCGATTTAAACAAGGAGAAAATAATTGAATATTTAGAAGAGAACACTAAATCCATCCTTGCAGAGTTAGGCGCTAAAATAACTCCTGAAACCTACCAAAAGCTTATGTATTATATTTATAGAGATTCTGTTGGGTTTAACAAGGTTGAGCCGTTGTTGAATGATTATTATATTGAGGATATTGAATGCAACGGTGTCAACAGTCCTATTTATATTGTTCATAGAGTCTATGAAAATATGAGGACAAACATTGTTTTTGAATCTGTTGATGAGCTTAGGGATTTTGTTGAGAAGCTTGCACAGAAGTGCGGCAAATACATCTCTTACGCTCAGCCTTTCTTGGATGCTGCTCTTCCGGACGGCTCTAGAGTTAATGCTTCCTACAGCTCCGATATAACAACTAAGGGCCCTACATTTACAATTAGAAAGTTTACAGAGAAGCCTTTAACCCCGGTTAATCTTATTCTGAACAGGACTTTAACTCCGAGGATGGCAGCTTATTTCTGGCTTGCCATTGATTATAAGATGAACATTATGGCTATTGGAGAAACCGCTTCTGGAAAGACAACCTTCCTCAACTCCATACTTCACTTTGTTCCATCCGAAGCGAGAATAGCTTCTATAGAGGATACCCGCGAGATTAATCTTGCTCATTCTAATTGGATACCTGCTGTGTCCAGGGTTTCGCTTGGTTCTAAAGTGGGGGATATAGATCTTTTCAGTCTCCTTAAGGAAACTTTCAGGCAGAATCCGGATTATGTGGTTGTTGGTGAAGTTAGAGGAAAAGAGACTTTTGTTCTCTTTCAGGGCATGGCTTCTGGTCATAGTTGTTACAGTACCTTCCATGCGGGCTCATTCTCCACCTTGATTAGGAGGTTGGAGACTCCGCCGATAAACTTGCCCCCTGAATTAGTTGACTCTCTGGATATAATTACTCTTATGATTCATATAAAAGAGAAGGATAAGAACATAAGGCGGGTTCAGGAGGTTGATGAAATCCTCCCATATTCGAGTGAGGAGAAGAAGAATGTTGTGTTTAAGTGGGATGCAGCTAAGGATATCTTCTTAGAGTCAAAGGAATCAGTTATTTTGAAGAAGATTCACGCCAAAACAGGAAAATCTCTTGAAGAGTTAGAAACAGAGCTTAGCACTAGGGAGAAAGTTCTTATAAAGCTTGCTGAGTTGAACATAACAGACTACAAAAAATTCTCTGAGATCATTGACCTTTATTACCACAACAAGAAGAAGGTTTTAGAATCTCTTAAAATAAGGTGAGCTCATGCCGGATAAAAATTCAAAAACTCTTGAGAATTTGAAGGAAAAAGTTGATGAATTAAACTTTTTGACAGAAGCTATTCTAAACTCTAACAAGAACTCTGTTGATTATGAGCTTGTCAAAGAGGAGTTCCTCAAGAAAGCTGTAATCCTTAGGGATGAGCTCAATAATCTCTCGAAGAAGTTGAGAGGTAACTTCTCATGATCAACAGGAAGCTTGAGAGGATTAATGAGTTGATGGATGAGTTCATTGAAGTTACTTCCTTTTACAACCGCCTTCTTTCTAAATGGAAGAGATTGTCAAATAAGTATAAAAGTAAAGAGCTGACTTATGAGGAGTTTAAGCTTGAAGAGTCAAAACTCTTAGACAGCAGGACAATAAGGGAGATTAGGCAGGAGCAAAGTCTTTACGCATATACCTTGGTTAAACAAATGCTCATCTTCCTTGATTCATTAATAGCAGATGTTTATGAAGACAACCTTAAACCGACCGTTGTTAAGCCTGCCGAGGTAAAGAAAACTTTGCCTGAAAGTATTGAAGAGAAAAAATCAAGGAAGGTCTCAATTGGAGAAACGAAGAAAGAAATGCAGAAAGAAATTGCAGAGAATCTTCAGAAGAGAGTTAAAGCTGAGAAGGTTGAAATTTCTAAAAGGCCTATTTATAAAGAAGTTAAAGAATCAGCAAAAGAAGAAGCAGTTAGGAGTAATGTTAACATTAAGCAAGCTAAAAGAGTAGAAGTTGTTCCTGCTCAAATTAGTGGAAAAGCAAGCCATTCGTTCTTTTACAATCTCTTTCATAAGTCAAGATTTAATCTTGCGCTCGAGCCTGTTAAGAAGGCAAGTGTTGGCAAAGGAGAAGTTGTTTTTAAACGGGAGAAAGGCGTTGTAGAGAAAAGCGCTGTTAATTTAGAAAGTAAAGAAGGCAAGCCCCTTGTTAAGAAAGCTGTTCCAGAGCAGACTATATCGGAGAAACATGCCGGGCAGAAGAAAATTGATTTTTCAAAGTTGACTGTTGAAAGGAAAATTGAGAATCCTGTTAAGCCTAAAATAAGAAAGGTTCCTTTATCTCAAAAGGGAGGAGTTAAGGTGAAGCCTATTAATATTTCTCCGAAAAAAGTTAATGCTGAAAAGAAGTTCGTGCCTGAGAAAGCACGCCTCGAGTTAAATAAAGAAATCCCTGTTGTTGAGGAGAAGAAGGAGTTTTATAAATTTGAAAAAGGCAAGAATGCTAAGCAGGAGAAAATTAAATCAGGCAGGAAGAATAAATCTGAAGAATCAATTAAAGAAAATTTGAATGCTTTCGGTGTATTCTTGAAGAAGCTTCATTCTAAACCAACAATGCGGAAGTTGAGGATTAACAATGAAAAGTTGGTTTCAAATAAGAATGTTGTTCCAGTGGCTGTTGAATTGTTAAAAGCTAAGGAAAAAAGCAATAAAATACTCACTCCTGCTTTGAAGGAGGAGGTTGAAGAAATTTCCAAGGTTGCAGTTCCAGTTAGGAAATACAAGTCTTATACGACAAGTACAATCTCTTCTTTGTCTAATCTTATGGTTAGGGGATTATCAACTCATCTGCTTTCCGCCTACCCAGATTTCTTTAGGAACTTTTATAAGAAGTTGAGGTCTGCCGAGATTCCCCTGCTGTCAAATACATACATAAATATAATGCTGTTCTTTATGATTCTCTCGTCATTACTCTCTTTCGTTATTTCCTTTGTTATCTTTTTAATTGTTTCATCATCCTTCTTGGTAAGCTTGGCTAAGTCACTGCTTGTTTCTCTTGTTGCATCCACATTAGTTTTCTTGGTGTTTTATTATTACCCATCATCCTTAATCTCGGAGAAGAAAAAAGATTTGAGGAAGAACCTGCCTTTTGCAATAAATCAAATGGCAGCTGTTGCTTCTGCGGACCTTCCCCCTTTGACAATCTTCAAAATTGTTGCCAACAAAAATGAGTATGGCGAAGTTTCGAAAGAGCTGGCGAGGATTGTCAATTATGTTGAAGTGTTTGGAATTGATTTCCTTGTTGCTGTAAAGTCAGTTGCTTCTTTAACTCCCGACGAATTTTTTAAAGACCTTCTTCAAGGCATAATCTTAACCATAAATTCAGGTGAGAAGTTAGATGGTTATTTGAAGCAGAAGGCTGATGAAGCTTTGAACATTTACAAGCTTGAAATAGAAAAGTATAATTCCACAGTCTCAACACTGTCGGATATTTATACTGCTGTGTTGATAGCTGCTCCTTTGCTTATGGTTGCTTCAATGTCTCTGATGCAGTTGATTGGAGGAAGTTTTGGAGGGTTAAGCGTCGGCGCCTTGATGGCTTTGGGTACTTATGTTGCAATACCCGCCCTCAATGTGCTCTTTATTATAGTTGTTAAAATGATAAGGTCATCTGTTTAGGTGGTTTAATGAACATAAACATTCACTTGGAGGAAAGGCATTATTTTGCTATTGGAATGGGGTTGGTTCTTTTCTTTGTTAGTTTCGTCCTCTTCTCTAAAACTCCTTTATTCTCCTTGTTTGCGGGGATTTCTGTTTTAGTTGCTTTGTCTCAGTTTTTCCTTGACATCCTTCACGAGACTAAGCTTCAATCTGAGATTCAAAGCAACTTTCCCAACTTTGTTAGAAACTTTGTCGGCAATGTTAAATCAGGTATTCCTGTTGTCAGCGCGGCTATTCAAGCTGCTGACGCTGATTATGGCATGCTCACTCCTTATGTTCAAAAATTGAAGTACCAGCTCGAGTGGGGGGTTCCTTTCCACAGAGCCTTTAATAATTTTGCAAGGTCAACTCATAATCCAATTGTTATGAAAGCAATCTCAACAGTTATTGAAGCGGAAAAGGCGGGCGGTTCTATTGAGGATGTTCTTGGAGCAGTTACTGATTCTCTAGTCCAGATTCAAGAGTTAAAGAATAAGAGGGAGTCAGTTATGCATTCTCAAATTGTTCAGAATTACATCATATTTTTTGTTTTCATCATTGTCCTTATTGTTATTCAGAGCTTTCTCATACCTTATATGGCTAAGGTCGGCTCGAACTCTTTAGGTGGTCTTGGTCTCTCATTTGGACCAACTTCATCAGCCAGAATTAATTTCTCATCGTTCAGCTCTTTTGTTAGCTCTGCGCAGAACTGGTTCGTGAGCACCAATGGAATCTTCTTGATGCTCGCCTTAATACAGGCTTTTTTCACGGGCATAGTTATGGGTTTGATGACAGAAGGAAGCGCCAAATATGGTCTTAAGCATTCTATAATCCTGATGGTCGCTTCATTTTTCTTACTTACCTTGTCTCAGCTTTTGATTTGAAATAAACAATTTTAAAAACTTTTAGTGATTATCTCTTTATTATGCCTGTTTTCAAAGTGAAATGTCCGCACTGCGGTCACGAGATGCTTTACTCGTCAAAAACCAAGTTTGTTAAAGGCAAGAGGAAGGTTTGTGTTTATTGCGGAAAATCATTTGAGGTAAGCTCCGCAATAATTAAAGTTGTTAAAGATTGAGGTTGTCTCATGGTAAATATCATAATTGATCTTAATAAGACTGTTGATGAGAACGCTGCTTTCTACTTTCAGCACGCTAAATTATTGAAGAAGAAGGTGGAAGGGGCTGAAAGAACTGTTGAAATTATGAGCAAGAAATTGTCGAGCATCAACAGTAAGAAGGCGAAAGTTAAGAAGAAGCATTCAGAGCTTGAGCTTCAGCATTCTTGGTTTACAAAGTTCAGATGGTTTTTCACACAGCATGGTTTTTTAGTTGTCGGTGCTAAAGATGCAGGTTCAAACGAGCTGATTATAAAGAAGTATCTTTCAAAAAATGACCTCGTCTTTCACACTGAAGCTCCTGGATCTCCCTTCTTTATTCTCAAGCTTGACAAGTTTTATTCAGATGAAGAATTGAAGAAAATTAAGGAGGATATTGAATCGACTGCTCAGTTGACAGCTTCATATTCTAAGGCGTGGTCCCTGAATTTGGTTTATACTGATGTGTTTTATGTGCGTCCCGAGCAGATAACAAAGAAGGCTAAGGCTGGAGAGTATTTGAGCAGAGGTTCTTTTATGGTTTACGGAAAGAGAAATTTCTTGACGGTTAAGCTGGAGCTTTCCGCCGGCGTTAAGGGTTCTGGAGACTCAATTATCATATTTACTCAGGATTATGTGAGCTCCTTGTGCAAGAAGTATGTTGTTCTTACACCAGGCTCAATTAAAAAGAGCGATGCGGTTAAGAGAATTATAAAGATTCTTCTCGGCAAGAATGTTAACTCTTTAGAGGCTGTGGAAGTTAACAGCGAGAAAATATCTTCAGGCAGGCTTCACGATGTCCTCCTATCGTTGATGCCTCCCGGAAGCTTCAACATAGAAAAATCTTAACGGCGATTTTATTAATGCCTTGTTACTTTAAAATAATTAAAAACAATTAAAAGTTAAGCGGATTCTTTTGTATTATGGAATCCCTGCTTTTTGACATTGGCGTTATAATTGTTCTTTCTTCGCTGTTTATTTACCTCGCGAGGCTTCTTAAACAGCCGGTAATCCCTGCTTACATACTTGCAGGTTTTGTTCTTTTAAAGTTGAACATAATCACAGATAAGAGCATAATTATGCCTTTATCTCAACTGGGGATTGCATTTATGCTCTTTACAGTTGGGCTTGAGCTTGATTTTAAGAAAATAAGAAATTTCATTAAAGTCTCCTTGCTGGGCGGCGCCATTCAAGTTTTGGTTACAGGTTTTATAGGCTTTGCTGTTTCTCAATACTTGGGCTTCAGCAAGATTGTCTCTTTCTACCTTGCGTTAGTCGTTGCTTTCAGCAGCACAATGATAGTGGTTAAACTTCTTTATGATAGGGAGGAGATAGATACCCTCCACGGAAAAATTGCTATTGGCATTCTTTTGTTCCAGGATATTGCTGCAATACTTGCCTTGTCATTTCTCACTGTCGCAGATTCTTTTTCATTGCAGAGCGTTCTCATAGTTTCTGTAAAACTCATGCTGTTGATAATCCTCATGTATATCTTGAATTTTGTGCTTCCTTCAGTATTTAAGTTTGCGGCTAAGTCCGCTGAACTTCTCCTCCTACTGTCCTTGGCTGTTTGTTTTTCTTTTATATTCTTGGCTGTGGAGCTTCAATTGTCCATGGTGATAGGAGCCTTCCTTGCCGGCCTGCTTCTTGCGAACACTCCTTATAAGTTTGAGATTCTCGGCAGGATGTCTTCAATTAGAGATTTCTTTGTTGCTCTCTTCTTTACATCTTTAGGATTGGAGCTTACATTATCAAGCATTTCTCTGTTCGTGAAACCTCTAATTGTAATATTGTTGCTTATCGTCCTTGTAAAGCCTTTCATTGTATTTTTGATAACTTCTCTGTTTGGTTATGAGAGGAAAACCTCTTTCTTAAGTTCAATCTCCTTATCTCAGACAAGTGAGTTCTCTCTTGTTTTAGCCTATCAAGGTTTAAGCCTGCATCAGCTTCCGAATGATATTTCTTCTCTGATAATTGTAATAACAGTTACTACAATTATTATAACAACTTACCTCCTGAAGTTTGACAGAAGTTTGTTTAAGGTTCTCTCTAAGCATCTTAAAATATTTGAGAACAATCCAAAGAAGCTTGGGAACTTGACTAAGGAACACTTTGATGTTGTCTTATTGGGTTGTAATAGAATGGGCTACAGCATCTTGAGAACTCTAAGAAAGCTCAATGTTAATTTTGCTGTTGTCGATTATGACCCTGAGGTTATTGACCTTCTCATGACTCAAAATATTCAGTGTGTTTATGGCGATGCCACAGACCCGGAAGTTTTGGATAAGATTAAGATTACGAAGGCGAAGTTGGTTATATCAACCCTGCCAGACCCTGAAGATAACTTGTTCATCCTTAAGTTTGTTAAGCAGAACAATCCCAAGGCGTTTGTTTTTTTAACGGCAATACATTTGGATGATGCTCTTCAATTTTATGATTTAGGGGCAGATTATGTTATTGTGCCTCACTTCTTAGGTGGAGATTATGCTGCTCTTCTTGTTGAGAAATTCTCTCAAGACTTCAAGAGTCTTGTTGTTGAGAGAATAAAGCATATTCAAGAGCTGAAGAGGAGGAAGCACATGGCAAGCTTCCATCCTTTAAAAAGAGAGAATACTCAAATTTAGTCTGAACATTAATTCACTAATCGAAACTTATTTAAACTAAATTTCAATAACATATATTAGAATATTTT
>WAPY01000037.1 GCA_015520525.1 Candidatus Woesearchaeota archaeon | reverse complement strand
CTGGAGAATCAGAGAAGGAAATATTCAACAGGAAGAGAAAAGAGATTGCTGATGTTGGCGAGTCGTTCTGGCTTATAAACTCCTTCAAAGCAAGAACAGAAATCATTCAAAAATTTTGCAGAACTGCCTTGGCGGATAATAAGGAAATATATTGTATCTTTCTTGAAGCGTCTCAAAGAGGAGGCGCCAAGCCTACAAAATTCAAATCTCACGCCTCCGAATTCTCATCTGATAAAATCAATTGGTCAAAAATCCCAAAGAAAATTAAAGTAACGGGAAGAATTAATAAGAACACCACAGCTTTGATCCTAAAAACTTTAGAATTCAACAAAAATACGAATGTTAAGTTTGATTTGTGGAATTACTCTGATTTTCTGAATACTTCAGTTCCTATTAAATTTACGCAGGGAGCTTCAACGGTTTGTGCAGTGAGAAATTATAAGAAAGGGATGAAGTCAAGATTCCGCAGGGTTGTTGCTTTTGGGAAATTAACGAATCCCTTTGCTGTTTGGTTAAGATAAGGTAACGAACTTGCCACCATAAGCTTTTAATATTCTTCTCATGTTCTTTCTCTTATGAGCAGGAAGAGAAGGCGTAGAGAGTTTAAGCACAATTCTAATCATGTTGAGGAATCTTCTGGAGAAAAATCAAATTTTCTCCTTGGCAAGTTGAACCTTGAACTCAGCAAGAAGCAAATAAGTTTAATCCTGCTTGTTCTGTTTATCTTTGTGATGGGATTTTACACATATCAGTATCATTCCTTGACTAATAATCTTGTTTCAATACCTTCTTGCCTTTATGGTTGCGATTATTATTATGAGAATGGCATGAATGTTGATTATTTTTTGAATCCAACTCACACCTGGCAGTCATCTTCTAATGATTGGCTCGGCCCCTGGTTGAACACTCTGCCCAAAGGTGATTCAATAGTTAAGGCTTTCCTTAATCTTTTCACTCATTACGGCAGATATAATTATTGGAAGAATAGCATAGTCCTCGGATATTTAGGAATTATATTTGGCCTCCTGCTCTGGTTTTTCTTCTTTTACAAGGTTTTTGAGGACAAGCTCGTTGCCTTGGTTTCTTCTGTTGTTAGCTTTAAGCTTGTTAATGCTCCTTACTTTAAATACAGCGGTTTCATAAATGTTATGCTTCCTCTCGTTTTGCTGTTCTTCTTTTACCTTTTTGAGTCTGACAAG
Source organism: Candidatus Woesearchaeota archaeon (assembly GCA_015520525.1). Lineage (GTDB taxonomy): Archaea > Nanobdellota > Nanobdellia > Woesearchaeales > WAPY01 > WAPY01. The sequence goes on along the minus strand of WAPY01000037.1, from coordinate 7,889 downwards.
GTTCTTTTCAAAGATAATAAACTGCTCTCTCTTGTGCTCTTGTCCTTTGGTGTTCTCGCAGGAGTTATCCTGTTGAATTATAACGAGACATTAATCGTGTTTTTGAGTTTCTTAATCCTGTTCAGCTATTATTATTACTTCTTTAAGTCTCCATTCCAGAAATTTATTAAGAATAAAAAGCTTGAGATTGCTCGAATCAAGGAGGTTATTTTCTCAAGGCGGTTTGTTGTTTCGGCTTCAGTTGTTATTTTAATTTATGGCTTAGGAATCTTCCTGCTTAAGTGGTGGTATTATTTTCTCTTTGTGCTTCACGGAAAGAACAACGCTTTCAAATTTGATGTCCACCCTCCTTTAACAATCCCACACAATTATTTTTCATCCCTTTTCATTTATCTTAAAGATTTGTTCTTTGTTAACTTCTCCTTTTACGGAATTGTTTTGGGTATTTTAATAATAATCGCTTTCTTCTTCCTATTTGTTACTGAATATAATAAGATTAAGAGGAGGTTCCTAATTTACTTCTGGACTTTCATATGGTCTGTTTTTAATTTTGTAATATTAATCCCCATTTTGAAGCTTGAAACTTCTCCCTCCCACTCTTTTTATTACTTCTATCCTCTCTACGCTGGTTTGATGGTTGGCTACTCCCTTTTACTCATCAAGGAAACTCTGCCTTCAATCTTAGGCAGGTTTAAGAGTCTTTCTAACACCGCTTTTTTGTCTCTCATTCTTTTTGTTGCTGTCCTTGCATCTGTTAGTAATGTTTCTGCTTTAAAAATGAGAACGGAGAACAGATTTTGGCAGGCTGGCTTAAGGCCTATCCCGCCCCAGTATCAAGCTCTTAAAGACTTTTTCAACACTCATAGAATTGACCCGAACAAAGCAGTTTTTCTCTCTAATAATGAGCTTTCCTTTGCTCTCCACGGGATTTTTGCCGCAAAGACCCTCGTCGGCAGGCAGTCTCACTTTTTTACCTTTGGTGATTTCCAAAAGCTGTGGCTTGACGCTTCAATAATCTTTTACTCAAACAATTTAAACAATAGATACAATACTTTGAAGAAATATTATGATATCGCAAGTAAAGAAAATCTTCCCATGTATTTGTATTGGGATTACAGTTGGGAGCAGTTGGATTGGACTAAGATGGGCAATAAATCATTCCCCTTTGACACTTTCAGGTTTGAATACTCTCCAAAGATAATAAGAACACTTGACAATAACGGCATAAATTATACTGTAATTAAAAATATTTGTTTTGAGCCCAGCGGTATAGGAAGGTCTTATGTTAATAAGATGAATGTTGTTTATGTTTCTCAGAGCAATTTTTACAACTCCACAAACCCTTGGAATCCTGATTTAAACAAGTATCTTCATTTAATTTGGGAGTTTAAGCGGGGAGGTGTTGTTTACGCTAAGTTGTATAAAGTTGAGTTGAACAGCTCTTTTTCTCAATAGTAAAGTATAAATACTAAGAGTATGATAAAGTAATATGAGGTGATTTTATGAGAATAAAGAAAGCGGTTATTCCCGCTGCTGGTTTCGGAACAAGATTTCTTCCTGCGACTAAGGCGATGCCTAAAGAGATGCTCCCTATAATTGACAAGCCCGCCATTCAATACATTGTTGAGGAGGCTATTAATTCAGGAATTGAGGACATTCTTATAATCACGGGCAGGAATAAGTTTGAGATTGAAGATTATTTTGATAAATCCTTTGAGGTTGAGGAGGTTCTTAAGAGGAAGGGCAAGGTTGACCTGCTCATGACTCTTGAAAAGATTGACAACCTTGCTGATATTTATTATTTGAGGCAGAAGGAGATGCTTGGCTTAGGGCATGCTGTTCTCAAAGCAAAATCCTTTGTTGGAGATGAGCCGTTTGTTGTTTTGTTGGGAGATGATATTGTTAAGTCAAAAGTTCCATGCACTAAGGACTTAATAAGCACTGCGTCTAAGCTTAATTCTTCGGTGATTGCTGTTGATAAAATTCCCATGGAAAAGGTCAGCAGTTACGGCGTTGTTGACGGTGAAGAAGTTGATGAAGGAATTTACAAAATCAACGGCTTAGTTGAGAAGCCACCTGTTGAGGAGGCTCCTTCGAACCTTGCAATACTTGGTCGTTATGTTCTCATGCCTGAAATCTTTGATTATCTGGAGAAGACAAAGCCCGGCAGGAACAATGAGATTCAGCTTACTGACGCTTTAAAAGCTATGAACAAGGATTTTCCCATGCACGCTAAGGTCATAAACGGCAAGTGGCTTACCGTCGGCAACAAGGTCGAGTATTTGAGAACTCTATTGGAGTTTGCCAAGGACAATCCTGAGTTGAGGCAGGTCATTGATGAGTTTCGTTAGTTATTGCTGTTGAAGTAAATTTCTTTTTCTTTTAACATTCCATTTATCTTATCGAGTAGTCTGAATTTTTTGGCAAAATCATCTTCTTTTTTCATGTATGCTATTGCTATCTCATGATGATCATTATTTCCTGAGTAAGAGGTTAGTATTGTTACAATAGGCCCGCCGACAACCTTTTCGAGATGGTTCAAATACATTGCCATAACTATTAAATTTTTCTCGGGGTCTTTCATATCTTCAAGTGTGTACTTTTGAAGTTTAATTCTTTCTCCAGTTATCCTATTAATTAATTCTGGGTGGTATTGGTCAACTATTTGGTTGTAGTCTGCAAGCGCGTATTTTGTTATTTGTCCTAACCCGTATGCTCCGTAAGGATTTTCTGCGTTTGGATCTCCGCTGCTCTCCACTGCTGCAACTCCCATAAGAGTATAATAAGCATCTTCTATTCTTGGAAAAGTATCTTTTAGAATTCTTGTTTTTATTACTCCTTCGTTTGTGTGAAGTATTAATTGAGAGCTTAATATATTCAAGAGGGTTTTTGACGCATATTTCTCCAAGCGGTTGTATATTATTTGGTCCCCTGTTGTTATTTCCGTGCTGTCCTGTTTATTGCTTGCTTGTGTTTTTTGTATGTTGCTTTCGCTGTCTGCTTCTCTTATTATGCTCTCTAATTTTGGTTTATTCTGTTCCGGATATACTCTCCTTTTCTCTAGCTCCGTTGCAGGTTCTGCCGCCATGTAACCTACTTGCTTTTGCTCATTGGGAGGGTGGAAATAGTTTGGCATTAAGGCTTTGTTTGTGTTTGAGAACATTGCAGTGCCTACTATCGCAGGCAGGATTATTTTCGCAGCGAGTCCTTTGTACCAAGGCACTTCTTCTCCTTTTTTCACATAGCGGGTCATAAGGTATGTAAAACAAAAGAAGTATTTAAATCTTTCTATTTTTAATTACTTATTGGTGACAACATTAAGGTGTTTTGTATTGTTTGACTGTCCTTTCCTTCATTTTGTCCAATTCGCCCTCTTTTATTGCTGTTCTAATTTTCTCCATAAACCTTTGCATAAAGTATTGATTATGATATACTGCCAGCATTTTCGCCAAGGGCTCGTCTGTTTTAAAGAGATGATGTATATATGCTCTTGTGTAATTCTGGCATACGAAGCAGTCGCAGTTTGGGTCTAATGGCTTAAAGTCGAATTGATACTTTGATTTCTCAATGTCTATTTTTCCTTCTGTTGTGAATATGTTCCCATGTCTTGCGTTCTCAACGGGGTATATACTGTCAAATACATCAACGCCTTCCTGCACGGAGGTTATTATATCAGCTGGGTTGCCTACTCCCATGAGATATTTCGGCTTTTCCTCAGTTAAAATTTCAGTGCTTACCTTTACCATTTTATTCATAAGCTTGGCTGGTTCTCCTATTCTCAATCCGCCTATTGCTATTCCATCGAAGTTTGTTCCATTCACAGTGAGTTCGTCTATGAACCTACAGCTTTTCTTTCTTGTTTCCTCAAAAAATCCTCCTTGGCATATTCCAAAGAGTTGCATCTTGCTTCCTTCATCTTTTAATTTTGAGAATTCTTCAAGTGATTCTTTCGCCCACTTATGTGTTCTTTCCATAGCTTCTTTTGTTTCCTCAATTGATGAGCCGTAGGGTGAGCAGTCGTCCAAGCTCATGGCTACATTGCTGCCGAGAGTGTTCTGCACATTAATTATCTTCTTTGGTGTTATCACATGTTTGCTCCCGTCGTATGGGCTTCTGAAGTGTATTCCCTTCTTGCTCATACCTTTGAACATGCTCCTCAACTTTTGAAAGCCTCCGCAGTCTGTAAATACTGTTCCTGAATAATTCATGAATTCGTGTATTTCCTGTTTTTTGAGGACTTCCATTCCTGGTTTTAGGTAAAGCAGAAAAGAGTTTGAGATTATTGCCTTTGCGCCTATTTTTTCAAGGTCCTTGCTGCTTAAATACTTTGCAGCGGCCTTTGTTGATACAGGTAAGAATACGGGAGTTTCAAATTCATTCTGCGCTGTTTTCATAACTCCCGTTCTCGCTTTTCCATGTGTTTCTTTAATAGTAAAATTCTTCATTTTCATCATCTTTCTCTTCTTCCTTTTTGTCCTCTTCTTCTTGTTTCCTCTCGCTTAGTATTTTATCCGCCAATATTATAAAATAATTCTCATTTGCTGGGAGTCCAGCTTCTAAGAATTTGTTTGCGAGGTTTTTTATTATGAAGTTCTTTGTTTCAGTCTTTGTTCCTTTTTTTAGAGTTTTATAATCCTTCTTTACAAACTTAAGAAGGTCTTTTATTGTGTCTTCGCATATGAATCCTTCGTTATTCTTTATTACTGCTCTCTTCCCGTCTTTTTTTATTTCATAAGTTCTTTTGTTGTATTCTACTCCGCCGAATCTCATCGTATTCTTTTCATCTGTGAAGCCCAACGACTTAAGTTCATTCTGGATAGTTTTCTTTATGAATTCTTCCGCGTTGCTTTTTATTAGTTCATCCACATTAAAGTTTGCTGGATTTTTCTTCTCTATTCCAACAACTCCCCCAAGGTATTTTATGACCTTCTGTCTTGTGCCTCTGCTTGTCCATTCGTTCTTAACGAGGTAAGCGTAGTTTTTGCCTTTCCTTTTTTTTACTCTTACGAACATTTTAGAATTAAAGTCCTTCGAATGATTCTTCTGCTGTGAACAGGAGTTCTGTCAAATCTTTTATGTCTTCAGGGGATATTAATCCGGTTACTCTGAGCTCATCTATGGTGTCTTTTAAATCCTCCCTGCTTATCTTTCTTGTTTTCGTCAGTTCTTTGAGCACTATTTTGAATATGTTCTTCTGGTCTTCAGGCTGCGATGACCTTGCTATGTTGTTTATTGTTGTTATTAAATCATTCTTTTCTACTTTATCTTTCTTTATTAACGCCATGATCTCTTCTAAACTTTGAGGGCTCATATCCTCTGTTGTTGCTTTCTGTATCTTCTGCGTTACCTCTTTTGCCATGTTGTCTCTTATTATCTCTCTTGCTCGTTCAAATGTTTCTTTCAGTGGGTTCACATAATTTACTGTTATTGGTTTTGTCACTTCAAATGTTTCAATGAGTATTGTTCCACTGTTCAGTATTGTCGGCTTGTATAATATTCTCACAATATCATCATACTTTTTTATTTCCCCTTTCTTGACAATTAAGCTTTTGATAATTCTTACCTTATCGCTTTCTAATACAACTGCTGTTCCTGTGTTTATTAAAACTTTTATAAAGACATAGATTAAAGCGAGCATCAGCATGCCTTCTGCAGTTATGCTGTAGGCTGCTTTTTGGTTTACAGAAATTCCGAACGCAGTTATTATTCCTACAACAACTTGTATTAAGTCCTCTTGAAGTATTAATTTTGGAATATAAATGAGAAGGGCTGCTATGCTCAAGTATATAAAAGCTGTGAATGTTTCTTCTATGATTGCCCACAAAATGTTAGGCTTTATCATCAGCTCAACAGGGCTTTGCGTTAAAGGTTCCTTTGTGTTTTGGTTTTCCATTTTAATTATGGCTTTACTTATCTTTTCATTATTTGTTGTTTCCTTTATTCTTTTTTACACTTATTCTAACTTTTTTATCTTTAAAATTTATCTCTTCTATTTTTATCCCTTTGTCTTTAAGGAGGTCATTTAATTTAAGTATCTTTTCTTTCTTTTCCTTATTTGTCCCCTGCGACTTTATTATTCTGTTGGCTTCTCCTATTATCCATTTTATTTCATTGTAATGCTCATATATCTCCTCAGCCTTTCTCTTGTCTTCTTCAGCTTCTTTCTTTAATCTCTCAATTGTTTCTTTCTGTTTTTTGATTATTATTTCCTCTTTCTTTGGAGCTTTTCCCTTCTTGCTTTCTGCTTGCTTTTCTCTTACAAATTCTTCTATAGCTTTTGAAAAGCTCTCAAACTCTCTTCTTTCAAGGTTGAGTGATTTTATTTCAACGCAGGAGACTTCCTCTGGTTCGTTCTCTTTTATGTAAATTATGTTTTTGTGTTCTGAGAGGACCTCTTTGACTTTTTTAGCGAGAGAGCTTAATTCTTCTTTAGTTAATTCTCCGCTCTTTTTCATCTTTTTTATTCCAGACCTTGAACATATCTCTTCAGCATACAGCCTCCCGAATCCATAATCTGAGGCGAGGACTTTAACTATCTCTTTTTCCCCTGTTTTTTTCAGCATTTTTTTAATTATGTCATGCCCCTCGGAGAATATTTTCGCAGGGCTTTTAATTATGTTTTCTGGCTCCTCATAACTGTTATTTATAGAGAATGTTCTCCCTGCGTTTTCACTCCCATATTTTGCGATTATTCTTCCGGTCTCGTCTGTTAATAATATTGCTCCTTTGTCAAACAATTCTATCATTAACTTTAGATGTTCATCCTTCCCTTCAAATTTTAAGTCTATTATTCTATCAAATCCTCTCTGAGAAATCTCTCTTAATACTTTGTTGTTGAGTTTTTTTCTCAACAAACCTGTAAAATTGCTTGTTTCTGCCTCAAAAGGTTCATACTCCTCTTTTATAAAAAATAAATTTGGTATTTTGAAAATTAAACTCACTTTTTTCCTCTTTTTATTTTCAGAGATGCTATTTTGCGCATTTTTGATTTGGTTAACCATTAAGGGTTTTGTTCTTAATCTTATCACAAAATCATTTTTGCTGTGGAATATTTTGTCAACTCTGCTGTCCTTTAATAACATTCTATTCTCCTCTATTAACCTATGAATCTCAAATCCAGTGAGTTGTCTTTCTCTCATTCTTCTTGTTGTTCTTGTTAATTCTCTCCTTTTTTTATATCTTCTCCTTTCTAACTCTTATTATTCTAACACCTTCTTATTTGCCTGCTTAACTCTCACTTTTTGTCATTTATTACATGGTGCCCACTGTATTCTCCCGCTTGTTTTTCTCTTTTTCTCTTTTTTATTAGAAATTTTTAAATAATCTTTGCTCTTAAGGTGTTTCATGAATCTTATTCCCTCATCAGGCCAGGATGTAAATCCCATAAAAAAGGCTTTTATTAAGGTAAAAAATGAGTTTTTAAGAGTTAGAGATTGGATTCTCTTCTTTAACTCTCAAATTTCTTCTGTAAAACAGGATATCTTTTACCTTAAAAGGAGGGATTTAGAGCAGAGAAAATTCAATGAGCGTATCTTAACTCACATGGAGGATCTTTCCTCTAAGTTGTCCTTTCTTGAGTCAAGGGTAGACTCTCTCGAATCTTCTATCAGTGATAACTCGACATTTTTAACTTCCCTTAATAATAAAGTTGATTCTTTATCTGAAATTAAGTCTTCTCTTGCTGATTTAACTGTTCTGCTTAAAAATCTCAATAAGACCTACGAAAAGGACATGTCGGGACATGAAAAGGACATGTCGGGACATGAAAAGGACATGTCCCTGAATCCGGGACATGTCCCTGGTTTGAATGTTTTGAATAACAGAATTGTAAATGAACCATCTTTAAATGTAAATATTCAATCTTTAACTCCCTCTGAACTGTATATCTT
>WAPY01000036.1 GCA_015520525.1 Candidatus Woesearchaeota archaeon | reverse complement strand
ATTATATAGTGAATAATATTCGCAATGAGGATATGCTTATAAAGACTTTAGCAAGAAGCAGGACTAAAAAGGAAATTGCAGTAATTAAAGGAATTTATCTCTCTAAGCTTTTCATCTTTACCGCTCAACAAGAGAATGAACTAACACAAATCTTAATTTCTTCGAACCAGTAAACCTTCTAAAATCAAAATCTTGCTTTAATTATTACAGCCAGAGCGACTATAGAAAGAACAATTATCATACCTATGAAAGGGTCAGGCTTCCTGTTTAATTCAGCAGGTGTTACCTCATCAAAGCCGTTTGATGTTTTGCTTTGACAGATTAACTTAACTTTAATTGACGGAGCAATGTTTGAATTATTAACGAACCTTATAAGAAGAACATCATTTTTACAAGCCAATTTTTTAACATTAACAACAATATAACTATCAGAGGGAATGTAAAGTGAATCTTTAATCTTACCATCAACAAATGCTTTATAATACGACGAATGAAAAGAAACTTCAACATTGTTATGGTTGCTGTTGAACACTCTTATTTTGGCATAATCTTTAGTTGTCATATTCAAAAGCGCTGGGCTTGCCCCCAAGGATAAGGACAACGCAAGTTTAGGAACAACTAGAAGAATAATAAAAAAGAAGAGAATAAATTTATTCATTCTCAACACCCTCCAACACAACTGAGAACGAACAGCTTCCTAAAGTATTAGTTGAGGGAACATCCAGCTTTATATTGAAGGATTCGCTCTCAGATGGAGAGAGTCCAATATTAAAAGTGTGGCTGTTGCTTATGCTTATGTTTGGCATGCTGTTCCCAAAGCTGAAATACACATTTGAGAAGTTAAAGTTCGTTGAGTCTCCCTTTTTAACATTAATATTTAATTTTACATTTCCAATATTTTTAACAGTAGGATTACTTGACGAGTTTACATCCTTATCTCCAAAGAGTATTTCTTCAGAGCCTGCTTTTACATCGCCTAAGTTAATATTTGTTGAATCTACAAATAAAGAGATCAAACTCTCATAATTGAAAGTTATATTGTCTTCGTCGGTTTTATTGCCTTTCTCAGCTTCAACATGTATTGAATGGATTCCAGGGGATAAATAATAAGGCACAGGTATGTCTGCGGAGAACAAGTAGGAAGAGTTATTTGAGCTCAAAATATGCGCAGCATAACTTTGGTTATTAAAGAATAAGGTCACAGAAGAGTTTAGGTTGGTTTCGACTTTAATAGATAACATCCTGTTTCCTCCTGGAGAAGGAGTTATAGATTCATTTGTCTCATTCAAGTCATCTGTTAAAGTCATGTTCAGTATTTTAAGGTCAGGCTCAACAACATTAAACTCAACTTCTAATTTATTACTGCTTGAAGTTGAATAATTTGAATTGTGAAGTTCTGGAGAACCTGCATAAAAATCATTGCTGTTGTTGTTTGTATCTATAAAGCTCCCATTAATTTTTGTTCTAATTAAAGACTGGCCGTCTGAAACAACAACTGCGGGATTTCCCTCAAACAAGCCCGGTTTTATATTCGCCGAGTCTCCCCAGCCAACAGCATCAACCGTTTGATTGTTCAAATCAATGAGGGCAACCCCTGCATTCGTATTCGACAAACTTATTGATTCTTCGTAGTCAGAAGACGGCCAGTCCAAATTTTTATGCGTTTCCCAACCGGAATCTGATATCAAAAAATAAGAATTAGGTTTAATTACTGCGTTAGGGATGGTCGCATCAATGTCCTTACTTTCAGTTCTCAATGTCCAACCTGTTATGTTTATAGAATTGTTAGTTGGATTGAAAAGTTCAACTGCTTCTCTATCTGTGTCTGAACCATTTGGATTGTACAAAACTTGAGAAATAACAACATGGTCCAAAGCTGCAACTTTGGTAGAATAAGAAAAAACAATAAGTATTGCAAGGACAAAAATTACAATAGATTTATTCTTCATTTTATCACCTGAATTAAAAACAGAATCTGGTTTAATAAGAGTTTTTGAAAGCAAGTTTATCTTTTTTCGAAGAAAATTAGAAATGTCCAGTTAAAAGAATAAATGAATAAATAAAAATTTAATTAACCAATTACTTAGCAAGTCTCTTATTAGCTCTCTGGCTCGGCCTTATCTTCTCTGCTCCTCTTCCTTTATTAGTTAACCCTCTCGACTTCTTGCCTGCACTTGTTAAGCCTCTGAAGACTCTTCTTCTATTCTGCTTACTCAATATCCAGTTGATATTCTTATCAGCTTTTATGCTTGGATTCTGTGGGTCTATGAGGATAACTTCATACCAGTAGTATTTTCCATCATCCATTAAATAGTAGGAGTTCAGAACTTCCAAATTTGGGAACTTCCTAGCAACCCTTTGCTCTGCAACAACTTGATAACTTATTTTCAAGTCCTTTCTTAAACTTCTATGCTTTGATGTTCTTCCATTTCTTATTTTTTCTCTCTTTCTTCCGCCGCGAAGAACTCTCTGCCTAACAATTATAAAACCAGGTTTAGCTTTATAACCGAGAGAACGAGCTCTGTCTAGTCTTGTCGGCCTCTCAAGTCTAATGGTTGCAGGCTCGCGCCTTCCCTTAAGCAAGCGCTCGCGCATAACTTCTTTAACTTCTTTTTTTATCTCCTTATCAGGCTTTCTCCAAATCTGTCTCAAATATTTGTACAAACTCATTTTGACCTCCATATTTTTTATTCAACTGATTCAGGTAAGTCACTACCCACATCTCAGAAATTTAGAGCTTAGAGCCTCTTTATAAATGTTTTGCTGGAAGGAGCAAAAGCTTTAAAACAACAGAGCCATAAGCATCTCCATATGGATAAGATTATTCAAGAAACAGTTGATTTTGTAAAGAAGAAGCTTGAAGATTCTGAACCTGGCCATGACTGGTGGCATATTTACAGAGTTTGGAATTTATCAAAGAGAATATACAATGAAGAATCAAAGAAGAAGAGGGAGCTTGAATCTGAAGAATCAAGATTGATAGTTGAGCTCGGCGCTTTACTGCATGATATTGCAGATTATAAATTTACAAATGATGAATCTGCAGGTGAAAGAGTAGCAAGAGACTTTTTATCCGGCAAAGTAAGCGAGGAGGTGATCAATAAAGTTATTGACATAATAAACAACATCTCTTTTAAAGGAGAAAATCATATTCAAAAGGTTAAATTTCCTGAGCTTGACATAGTTCAAGATGCTGACAGGATCGATGCAATTGGGGCTATTGGAATTGCGAGGGCATTCAGCTATGGAGGATTCAAGAAGAGAAGTATGTATAATCCCAACATAAAACCAAAAATCGGAATGAGCAAAGAAGAGTACATAAAAAATAAAGGGACAACTATCAACCATTTCTATGAGAAACTTCTCCTCCTAAAGGACAGGATGAACACAGAAACCGGCAGAAAAATAGCCGAGCACAGGCACGAGTTCATGGAATCCTTCTTAAATGAATTCTTTGAGGAATGGGAAGGTCGGTTGTGAATAATTAGAAAAGTTTTTATAGTAAAACACAATACTAGTATAGGTATTCATCTATTGAGGTGTTCAACATGACAAGATACTATTGCACTGCCTGTGGCTACAAGTTTGAACCAAAAACTGACAGAGTTCCTCAGGTATGCCCCTACTGTGGAAGGAGAGGAACTTTAGTTAAAGAAGGCAGCGCCCAAGACCTTCTGAATGAATTAGATGAAATGGATGATGGATGAAGAATAGATAGTTTATTTTTTCTTAACAAAGTAATCGTAGTAAAGGTATGACAATCCCAAAGCTATGGCGTTTCTTCCAAGAGAACTCTTTAAGATCTTAACATCCTTCCTAATCGTTGGGAACGCGTGGTTTCTAAAATATTCAGAAATTGGCTTAAAGATATAATCAATGTTTGAGAGGCCACCTCCAACCACAATAACTTGAGGAGCGAGAACATTTGCAAGATTAACTATTCCTACAGAAACATTCTTAGCGAACTGAGAAATCACTTTTCTTGCAGACTTATCAACCTTATACAAATCATTAACTTCCTCGGCAGTTAATTTGTGATGGCCCAACTTTAAGTACTGCTTTTCTATAAAGCCTGAGCTCGCATAAAGTTCCCAGCAGTCGAAGTTCCCGCACTTGCACTTCCTGTGTTGAGAATCAATCGTCATGTGACCTGCCTCTCCAGCAGAATTGCTAAGACCTTTATACAAGACTCCGTTTATTACTATGCCTGCACCTATGCCCGTGCCTAAAGTTACACCAACCAAATTTTGCAAAGAGCTGTCCTTCTTCCTCAAATTAACAAACTCAGCGTAGGCAAAGGCGTTGGCGTCATTCTCCAAAAAACAAGGAACCTTGTACTTCCTCTCAACTATAGATGCTAATTTAAAATTTTCAAAACCGAGATTTACCGCCCTCAATATACTCTTTCCATCTGTGACCCCTGCAACAGCAATTAAAACAGCGTCTATTTTCTTCGATTCACTCACATAATCAATTGACTTGAACAATTCCTTAAGAATATAACTTCGTCCCTTTTGAGGCTCAGTTAAAAATGTAATCTGCCTCAGAATACGGCCTTTATCAATTAAACTGGTTCTAGTCTTCGTCCCGCCAAGGTCAACAGCAACAAGCATTTTAGTAAATTCCTTTCAAATCCTTTTTAATAGCATCAATATTTGGCGTCGATTCAACATCGTTCTCTATCAACTCTCCAAGCTTAACACTTGCAAGAAGTCCAAAGTAAGCTGTTGAGAACAATTCAGTTAGGTAGTCAGTTCCTGAGATTCTAAGCTCGCTGACCTGCTTCTCCCCTTTAAGCAGGGATTTCATTGAGTCAATTTCTCTATTAACATGCTTATTCTCTTCTTTATCTCTTAAAAAGATAATGTGAATATTGTCCGGACTGGTTGTATAACCCTCCACATCGGAGTAGCACGCTTCTGGAATTGTGTTGCTGAAGGCTATGATTTTAGAGTTAAGATTAAAAAACCTCTTCCAAAGCATGCCCATGGAGGAGAACCTGTTGGAAGTGTATATTATAGGGAGCTTGCCGACTAAGTTATTGGCAAGCAATTCCGCATGCTCTTTAAACTTATCCTTTCTCATGACCCTCGCTATCCTGAAGAAATCGATGTCTTCTCTTATGATGTTGTTCTTTCTGAGAGTGTTAATCATCGCAATCAATGATAAGAAAAACGCGCCCCTTGAATCAATATTCTCAGGCAGTTTAATGAAATCAGTATTATTCTCATTTGCCATCTGCTTGAGCTTACCGTCAGAAGAAATTACTAAAATTTTACATCCCCTGCCCACAGCGGTCTTATAACTCTTCATAGCTTCTAAGTCGCTTCCAGAATATGAAACTATGAAAACCAACGTCCTGCTGTTTGCCCAAGCAGGAAGTTCAACAGACTCATTTAAAAATATGGGAAGTTTAAGCCCAAGCTCGTCAACATAATTCTTAAGCATCTCTCCAGCGATAAGGGAATTGTCAACTCCAGAAACTATAACATTATCAATATCCCCAATGAATTTAACACCCTCAACATCTGCAAAAGATTCTATCCTATCGGGAATTTTATCAATACCATCAGAAAGACTTTCAGTTCTCATTTTACCACCATAATGAGAGAAAGCAAGCTCATTTAAAAGTTTTACCACAAGGGATAAAGTTTATTAAGGAATAGAAGAACCTAAAATTAATGATAATTGAAAGGATAAAACTTCATAATATACGAAGCTACGAGGACACGGAGATAAACTTCTCTGAAGGAATTACTCTGTTAAGCGGAGATATAGGAGCCGGCAAAACAACTATACTGCTCGCTTTGGAATTCGCCCTTTTAGGAACAAGATCTGACTTATCAACAAACGCGCTTTTAAGAAAGGGAAAAAGAACAGGCAGTGTAGAAGTTGAACTGAAAGTAAACGGCAGTAAAATCATAATAAAGAGGAAGGTAAAAACAACAGCTGGGAGAATAATCCAAGAACCTGGAATTCTCATAATTGATGGAGTGAAGATGGAGCTGTCACCCGTTGAACTAAAAACACAAATCTTGTCCATTTTGGGATATCCTGAATCCTTACAGAGAAAAAAGAAGTCATTAATCTATAGATTTACAGTTTACACTCCTCAAGGAGAAATGAAGAAAATACTCTTTGAGAAAAGCGAAGAAAGGCTCGACACCTTAAGGAAGCTGTTCGGCATTGACAAGTACAAAAGGATAAAAGACAACTCAAGCATAATACTAACTTATTTAAGACTGAAAGCGAAAGAACTCGAGGTGAAATCTGAGGGAGCTGAAAGATTGAAAGAAGAATTAAAAGAGTTAAATGAAGAAATAAACCGACTCTCAAAAGAGAAGGAGAGAATAAGCTTAGAACTAAAAAAAGCAAACCATGAGGAAGAATCTGTAAATAAAAAACTCCTAAACTTAAAAGAAGAAGAAAAGGAACTGAACAAGCTCAAAGAAAAGAGCTCTGCAATCAAATCAAAAATAGACGAGAAAAAAGAGAATGTTGAAAAGATAAAAGTAGAGATAAAGACAAAGAGTGACAGCATAAAAAAACTCGTGGCAAGCATGAAGGATATAGGTAACAAATCAGAAATTGAAGAAGAAATAAACAAAACAGAAGAAGAATATATGAACATACAGAAGAGAATAAGCGCAATAAAAACCAAGAAGGAAGAAATTGAAAAAAGAAGATTAGAGATTGAGAGAGAGGTAAAGCGTCTTAATGAAATGACAAAAAAACTCGATGAAACCTCATCGCAAATCAAAGAGGCGGAGGAAAGAATAAAAAGCAACGATGAGAATATTAAAAATCTTGACGCTCTAAAAAAGATAAGAGAAAAGAACAGAGATGAAACAGCATCTGTAAAAAGCAGAATAGAACAAATAAAAGAGAACATGAACTCATTGGAAGGAGCTAGCAAGTGCCCGTTGTGCATGCAACCTTTAAGCGAAGAGCACAGAGCAAGAGTCAAAAAAGACTACAGCAGACAATTAGAAGAATTGAGCAACAAACTGAACAACCTCCAGAAGCAGAACAAAATAATAGACGAAAGAATAAAGAACATTGAGAAGCTGAAAGAAGAAAACAATAGAGCAAACATTAAACTTGCCGAGTTAAAAAAACAAAAAGCTTACATTGAAAACAGCAAAAGAGAAGAAGAGCAGAAAAGGTTAAAGCTCGCAGAGTTGAAGAAGGAAGCAGAACTAACTGACGACATAAAATTAATAAAAGAACTCAACGAGAAAAAAACAAAACTCAACAAGCTGAAAGAGGAGCTTAACAAAATCTTAGAGCAGGAGAAGATAAAGATTCAAGTAAAACATCTAAAAGAGTCAATAAATACAAACCAATCAAGATTGAAAGATGAGGAAGAGAATATAAGAAGATTAGAGGAAGAATTTAGAGAAATCTCAAAATTAATAAAAACTAAAGAACCTATAATAGATGAGATAACAAGAATCAATGAGGAACTTAAAGTCATCCAGACAAGATTAAAAGATATATATGCAAAATCCGCCGAGGTAAATAAAGAAGTCCAAATAAAAACAAAAATGAAGGAAGACCTGCTCAAAGAGATAAAAGAGAAGGAGGAATCAGCGGACAAACTTAAAAAAATTTTAGAGCTTAAATCCTGGATTAACACTCAATTCCTGCCGTCAGTTGACCTAATAGAAAAACAAGCCATGGCGACAATACACTCGCAGTTCAACAGCTTATTCCAAGAATGGTTCAACAAGATAATTGACGATGAAAGCGTGAATGCAAGATTATCCGAGGACTTCAGCCCGATAGTAACCCAAAACGGCTATGACATAGAAATAGAAAACTTATCTGGTGGAGAAAAGACAGCACTGGCGTTAGCTTACAGGCTAGCATTGAACAAGGTAATAAATGACCTAACATCAAAGATAAAAACAAAGGACTTAATCATACTTGACGAACCAACAGATGGGTTTTCAGATAAACAACTCGACAAGGTTAGAGACATAATAAGAGAGCTCAAGATGAAGCAGATAATAATAGTATCCCACGAAGCAAAGGTTGAAACATTCGTCGATAGAATAATAAGAATTGTAAAAAACAACCATGTCAGCCAAATCATCAATGAATAAGCAAAAAAATAAATCACAAATCCAACAAATGCTCCCGTAGTATAGCCTGGAAGTATGCAACCCTGCGGAGGTTGCGGCTCGGGTTCAAATCCCGACGGGAGCGTTCAACAATAAACAGAATAAACAAAACGATAAAATGAACCTTATGATAATACTCGGATACATTGCAGGAATATTAACAACAACAGCAAACATACCGCAACTAATAAAGATATATGAGCTAAGAGAAGCAAAGGACATATCAACACTCACATACTCACTGCTGGCTATGGGATTTATACTTTGGATAATATACGCGTCGTATGTTGACGACCTGCCTCTTCTCTTAGCCAATGTGTTCTCCCTAGCAATAGTCTTGGGAATTTTGATTCTAAAATTTGAATTTGGCAGAGGCAACAGCGAAAGAGAAACAAAAGCCATACAATTAATAAAATGAAAAAAGAAAGGATGAAAGGAGAGATAAGAGTTATAGGCTTTGACGACTCCCCCTTCAAGAAGTTCTCAAAAGAAGACAATCTAATAATGGGCGTGGTTATGCGAGGACCTTACTTGTTCGAGGGGGCTGTAACTACAAAAGTCAGAGTGGATGGATTCAACTCAACAAGGAAATTAATTGAGGCCGTAAACAAATCAAAATTCAAACTTCAACTGCGGGCGATACTCTTAGATGGAATATGCCTTGCAGGTTTCAACACAGTCGATATAAATAAGCTTCACAAAGCAACTCAAATTCCAGTAATTGTTGTTATGAGAAAAAGGCCTTCTTTTAATAGAATAAAAAAAGCACTAAGCCACACCACAAGACCTAAGGTGAGGGAAGAACTCATGAAGAAAGCAGGAGAAATTCATGAAGTTAAAATAAAGAGTAAGAATGTCAATGGGAAAATCTTCTTTCAAAAGGCAGGCTGTAGAGTTGAATACGCTGAAGAGATTCTAAAGTTGATGACTCAAAGATCTTTAGTGCCTGAGCCGTTAAGAATAGCACATTTAATATTATCATCAATCAAGTTTGGAGAGAGCAAGGGACCTGCATAATTCTCCACGAGCAAAGTCAACAATTAGGCTCTCATTAAAAACTTCTGGATGAAACTGAAAGCCAAAGAACCTATGCGATTTATCAACTACAACTTGGGGAACATAAACGCCATTAACTTTTGTCTTGGACAATACATTAAATTCTTTCAACGCTGAAGCATAATCTAAACTCTTATTATGCATCAAAAAAACTTTTATCCAAGTTCCTTTGAGCCTAATGTACTTTACCTTAATCTCGCGAACATCAACAAGAGGAACTTCAAAAATAGAACCTATAATATGCATTCCTGAACAAATTCCAAGAACGTTCTTCTCATGTGAGAGCAAACTCTTAAAATGAGAGAGAAACTCCTCATTCAAATAATCAAAATCTTGAAGGTTCGTGCCAGCAATAATAATTTTATCATAGTCAGAAACAACCTGCCCAAACTTTTTATATCCAATGACTTCAGAACGAATGCCCGCATCCT
>WAPY01000035.1 GCA_015520525.1 Candidatus Woesearchaeota archaeon | reverse complement strand
GATTAAACTGCCGTCGTTTGTTATTAAAAGAAGCCCCTCGGCGTCCTTGTCAAGCCTGCCTGCATACCCAAACTTTACTCTCGCATTTATATAATCAAGAAGGTTAGGTCTTTCCAATGGAGAAGTTGTAGTTACAACTCCCTTGGGTTTGTTAAATAAAATGTAAAACTTGCTTTCCTCTTCATTCGTCTTTTTCATTCTTAAGCTCCCTCTGAAGTGTTGGTTTTTTGAAAGTTACCTGCTCTTTTATTTTGCCTGCAAGTTTTTTGCCTACAATTAATCCTAAAGTTTCCTCATCGCACTTCTTTAAATCTTTTATTGTTTTAATCTTGTTGTTGAATAATTTTCTTGCTTTAACTCTTCCTATGCCTTTAAGCCTCAATAAATCAAGAAGCTCTTCTTTAACTCCATACTTCAGCATAAGCCTTGTCTTGTTTATTGTGCTTAAATCTTCTTTATCCCCTGAGAGAACTGCAAGTTCATGGCATGAGTAAATCAGCCAGTCAAGTATTTGAAGTTTCGCCCTCAACTCCCCAGGCTTTACATTGTATTTTTCAAGAAGAGCTTCTTCATCCATCTCATTCATCCAATCATAGAACATCAGCGATGTTTTGAAGCTCCCTAAGAATTCCTCGTAATCGTCATCGTATGCTTTTGGAATTTTGTAAAGAATTTCATCCTCAAACTCCACAAGTTTATCCTCCATCTCATCAAATTCTCTCACGCTAACTCTTAAGTAAGGTCTTAACTCTAATGTGTTTGTGCATAAATTAACTATTGAGAAAGGAGTTTTTTCGCTGTTTGATTTTAATCCCTCAAGTATATTATGTGCTGTTAAAGGATCAAGGTATAATTCAGCGATTCTCCTCCCAATCCTCGTAGGTGTAATCTCATTGTTGTCTTTATCATTTAAAATGTCCGCGCTTTTGAAAAAATCGTCCTCCCCATTGTAATATATAAACCCCCACCTGCTTAACTTTGAAAGCATGTCATCTATCATGTTCTTAATCCTGCTCATGTCTTTAAACTGATAAGCCCAGAATGTTTTTGAAAAGAAGTTTATGAGCCCGTCTCTTGTTCTAACAATATTCGCTGAGATTAAACTAAGCAGGTAAGTTCTGAACACAGGCTCAACAGCAAGTTTTGAATATATGTCTTCGGGAACTCCTCTTATGTACTTTTTAAGTATTTGCTCCTTTTCATTGTCGCTTGAAGCTACGCATATTGCTTCTCCCTCTTTGTCGTATTTTGGTCTTCCAGCCCTGCCGAACATCTGCTGAGCTTCGAGCACGGGAATCCAAGCGTAGCCTCTATAACCATACCTCTTTAAATCTCTGATTATAACTCTAAAAGCCGGCAAGTTCAAGCCATAAGCTAAGGTCGGCGTGCAGCATATTATCTTTATATTTCCTCTCTTAAACTCTTCCTCCACAATTTCCCTCTGTTTTGAGACAAGTCCAGAATGATGAAACGCAACTCCCTTTTTAACAACAGAGGATAACCTTTTGCATTGTTTAGTCGGCCTTGTCAGAACATTAAGAACTTTATCGCTGATTTTGTCTAATTCTTCATTGTTCAGCTTAATTCCTTTAGCTATGGTTTCAGCAGTTTTTTCCGCCCTCCTCTTTGTATTTACAAAAACAAGAGCCTGCTTTCCCTTCTTTATTGTATCTTTAACTAATGCTAAGAATGGTTCCTCATTGCCGTCAAGGTTGATTATGTTTATCTTATCCTTCATCTCTCTCACTTACTGAAATACGAGTCTATTTTAAAAGTTTGGCTTTATTTTGATGGCAATTTTTAGTTTATAATTTATTAACTATTTGATAGGAGTTAATAGCAAAAGTTTTAAATATCTGTTCACAATTTAAAATGTGTGAAATGAACTCTCTTGAAAGATTAGGAGTCAATAAGTATTTTGAGTCAACTCAGAGGGAGAGGAGAAAAGTCTTTTACTTAATAAATCTTGATGAACTTCTGAGAAAATATGAGGAATTTGATCCAACTAAGTCTTATGAGAGGTTGGTTAAGCATCTTTCTTCAGACGTTCTTAAAGAATGTGGTAATAAGAGAATTAAATGCGATAATTCAGACATAAGCTTTAAATTTATAAACGGATCTGAAGGTAACATTCGCAACTTACGCTCGATGCTTGAGAGATCCATTGAGTCCTTTGATCTTAATCTGAACGCAATTAAATACGTTGAGGAGAATGATGCTGATGAACTTTTTTGGGGAGTGCTTTTAGTAGGTATTGTGGGAGCATCCTCCTTGGGTATATATTATAATAATCCTAATCTTTTCATTTTAGGTATGGG
>WAPY01000034.1 GCA_015520525.1 Candidatus Woesearchaeota archaeon | reverse complement strand
TTTATCAGTTGCCTTATCCTCTTCTTTTGCTTCTATGTTCATTAATCCTCTTTACGCTTTTACTGCTTCGTCTGTCTCAATATTTTTAGAGTCTTTCGTGTTTAAAGCGTGGCTGTTCTATTTGGACGATAATGTGCTTATTCCTTTATTTTCTGGAGCGATACTTTTATTAATGTTGAGCTTTATCTAGCCTCATGGTAAATTTGATAGAACTTCTTAAAGCAATAATTCTCTCTTTGCTTCCCATCTCTGAGATCAGGGGAAGCATCCCTTTGGCTTTTTACTATCATCTTCAAGCTTACATCTTCCTGCTGGTGCTGTCAAACATGCTTGTTATTCCAATAACTTACTTTTTCCTTGATAAGATTCACACTTATCTTTTGAGGTTTAAGACTTACAAGAGATGGTTTGATAAAAAGATCAAACACACTAGAAGAAAGTTTGGCCCCATGCTTGACAAGTATGGTTATTGGGCTCTTTTGTTCTTTGTCGGCATACCTCTGCCATTTACAGGAGCTTACACGGGAACTTTGGCGGCCTGGCTTTTCGGCCTTGACAGGAAGAAAGCTTCTTTCTTCATAATATTAGGTATTATACTTGCGAGCGTGATAACTTACTTAGTTGTTCTTTCAGGCGCGGGAATCTTCTCTTTTTTAATCAAAAAAACTTATTGAAGATATGCGGGCTTTTTCTTTAATATACTTTTCTTTTATTAAGCTTTTAATCAACACCTTAACATCCTTAAACTCTCTATCCTCAAAAGCGACTATCCTGCCTTTTTCTTTTCTTGTTTTCTTATGCACTTTCATAAACTTTTCAACTGCTTCCTTCATATCTAAAGGAGGCCCTTGGATTATCTTCGGTTCTTTTATCTTTGGATTTGATATTATGAAGAAGCTTTTGGCTGTGTCGTTGAATTTCTTTGACCAGTAGAACTTTTCCAGTTTAATGATAAAATCATGTTCTGCCAACTGCCTCTTAATGAACTCATGTATCTTCATCATCTTACATCCCATAACATCAACGCTGAATCTGCTTGACGGCTTAATCTCCAAGACGATCAGCATTTCTTTTTTCTCTTTGAGGTTTACAAATTTATCGGCGGTTGGTTTTTCCTCAATGAAGAAGCTCTCAGAAGGATTCTTCAAAAATTCTTTTGCTGTTTCGATAAATTTCTTGAATTTCTCATAGCTCAACGCGGCTGCTGCGTTCCTCTCCTTTTGTATGGGGTCTATAACTATTAACGGTCCTTGAGTCTTTGATTTGTTGAGCTCAAATTCTGCTTTTCCCTTATAATAATTCTCCACATCAACAATTATCTTTTTCCCTTTCTTTAACTCTTTCTCCCACTTGACCGCTTCCTTAAGCAGTCTTAAGAATGATTTGTACTTGACATTTAATATGTCGAGCACATGTCCAGAGAACCCCCTTATAAATGATTCAGCCCCGTAAACTTCATTGGCTTTGCAGAATAATTTTGACAGCCTCACTGAATCTCTTATTTTATCATTCGCTTTGTTCTTAAACCATATAACATGAAGGGGGCTTATGTCTGTTATGTTCATAGCTTCCTCAATAGAGTTTATGTTGAGCACGGGAACAACCTCAAATCTTATTCCTTTCCTTTTAAACTGGAAGTAATCCCTGCTCCCGTGGACTCTCTTCGGCTTGAAATCTTTCAACGCCTGCCCTAAAAAATCAGACAGCTCATCGTTCTTGTCTTTGTATGTTAAGTAGTCGAATCTTACAAACACATCAGCATCATAATCCTCAGGAAGATAAGTTCCCTTGGCTAAAGAACCGCCTAAGAAGCAGTTTGCCTTTATGTTGTTCTCCTTTAATTTATTGTTGATTTCTTCTAAAATACTGTTAACTTTGCTGATTATTGTCTCATTGTCTTCTTTCTTTATTTTCTCCAGCACTCTATCTACAATCTCAATTTCTTTGCTTTTCTCCCTGCTCTTCATTTTGTTTACCTAAGCTTCTCAACGAGAATATTTCCTCCAGCAACTCCTTTAAGTCTCACCCTGTTACTGTCTCTATTCACACATATTAATCCATCACTAAACAATTTAGGCTCAGTGAGAGAATTCAGCGTTCCGTCGATTAATTTGATAAAAATTGTTTCATTGTCGTTGTTTTTCTTTCTCAACTTTATGTTCGCATCACTTCCTCCATTGCATTTTGGAAGACCATAAACTCCCGTATTCCTCCCGCAGAAGCATACCTCCTCAACTCCTGATGGAAGATTTATACTTTCTATTTTTGAGTCCCCATAATCAATGTTGTAAATCATCTCATTTAGGTTTTTCTTTAACTCTGCAACTTCTGCCTTACTACTCATTGTGTGCATTCTAACAAAAGACCTTGTTCCGATTATTATAACCAACCCTATGATTATAGAAGCCATAATAAACATAAAAACTTGACTGGATATCTGTCCCCTTCTTTTACAATGTCTCATGATGCCACCTTAATTGTGTT
>WAPY01000033.1 GCA_015520525.1 Candidatus Woesearchaeota archaeon | reverse complement strand
AGGCTTTGAAGATTTTTAAAGCACTTGCCAATGAGACAAGATTAAAATTGTTAGAGCTAATTTATGAAGGAGAAACAGGAATGTGTGACATACTCCCACACATCAAGAAATCGCAATCATTAGTGTCAAACCAATTATCAAAATTGAAATCATTGGATTTAATTGAATCAAGAAAAGAAGGAAAACATGTAAAGTTCAGGATAGTTGATAATGACTTAAAAAAGATACTTAGGATAATCCTTGAAAAGGATAATAAAAACATAAGGAGGTAATAAAAATGGCAAGATGGACAGGTTGGATTGCTGCATTGGGTGGATTGCTAAGCTTTGGTTACTATATTCCCTCAATTGCAAAATGGGCAGTCCCATTAGGAGCAACTTTAGCCATTATATTTGGCGTTTGGGCAGTATATGAGTAAAAGAAAAATTATTTTTATTTTTTATTTTGTTTGAAATACTTAACTCTCAATTATCTATTTCTCGTTCCAAGGATCCTTCCAAGGCAGAGGATATAGATCCTTTATTTTACACTTCCAAATCTTTGGAAAAATCTCCCAAGCATTTTCTCTTCTTATAAACTCTGCACACAGAATAGTCGTTTTATTAGTTCCAAATTCATTAATAGCCAATCTACAAGCACCGCAGGGAGTTGAAGGTTTGTTGAGATGAGCAGGCACAGGACTTGCAACTAAAATAGATTTTATTTTAGCTTTTTCAGTTTCCTTTAGAAGCATATTAGCTATAGCATGCCTCTCAGCACAAAAGCCAACACCACTTGGAAGTTCAAGAGGAACACCATCATAAAAATTACCTGCATTAGAAAGAACAAAAGCATAAATAGTATCATAAAGCCCTTTAGATTTACGCAGTTTAGAGTATTCTAAAACCTTCAATTTGGCATACTCAATTAACCTTTCCTCATCAGCTGTAAATTTCATAATTAAGAATAAGTTAAGAGCATTTATAAAGTTTATTTAAGAGGTTAATAAAAAATAAACATAATGATATTACTAAAAAGTAGTAATAAACCGAAAGATTTAAATACAACAAAGGTTTCTCTATTTATATGTCAAACATAATCACCAAACCGGAAGATATTAAATCCTGCTTAGAGGAGTTAGTTAAAGAGTCTCCAGAGGATGTAACAAAATATTTAAATCGGGGAGATAAAGTAAGAAAAGGGAGTGGAGGAATTTATTATATAATTGATGATCCTGAAATTTACAAGAAACTCCTTAAAAATCCTGACGAAGTCCCTCCAGGTGCAGTGCCGTACAGAGCAATACATGATAAACTCAACGTAGAATACGAAGGAGAAACGAGAAGATTATTTAAAGATAATAAGGTAATTAATTTCTCAGAAGCGTTCAATAAAGGAATGGGAGAATGCTGTGAAAAAGCTATCCTTGTCCAATTAGCAGCACAAAAAGGCAGACTCTCCTTTTTTATAAATGGAATACTAGAACGTATTGATAAAACTACAGGGTATCATAGTTTCAACATTGTTTTTAAAGATGAAAAACCATATTTAGTAGATGCACAGATTCCTCTTAAGATAGAAGAGAATGAAGTGATAATTCCTTATATTACACCTGTAAAAGGAATTGACATTGAAGATTATGGCAGGATAATTCTACCAGAAGAGTGGAATGATGGAAGAAAGTATTTCCTAAAGTAAGTTAAATGACTCAAAAAATCCAAAGATTTTCTTATTCTCTTCTCGTGTTGAGTCTTTGTTTAGCATAATTCGATATTTCTGGATCAAAGTTTAAAGTGTTAGCAACTATAAGAGCATAGTTATAGTCCTTCAAAGGTCCCTCATACTTTTCATGAGGGAATACTATTCCTACTTGGGATTCTTCTGAAGTTCTCTTCTCAAATGTAAAATGTGAGAATTTAATTCCCTTATCTTCTTTTAGAAGATTATATAATTCGGGATAATGACTTGAGATTATTAATTTACTCCTTCCCTGTTCATTGAATGCACGACAAAATCCACAGGTTAAAGCTATAGCTCCTTCATGTTCTGTCGAAGTGAAAGACTCATCAAGAGCAACCAACCAATATTCTCCTGGTGGAGGAGTAGCTTCCTTTACATTTTTACAATCCTGTTGAAAAGCAGAGATAGTATCGCCAGTTCCTTTTTCTCGGAAAATAATTTTATCCCTTATTGAAACTTTCGCATATTCTGCTGGAACCCAAGCTCCAGATAATGCTCTTATAGCAATATACAAAGCTTTTTTCATATCCCATGTTTTCCCACCGCTATTTACTCCTTCTAAAACTTCTACATTTGTTTCTTTATCTAAGTAAGTATCATTAGGAACTACCTCTTCTTTATCCTGGGCATCAAACTTTCCTTGTTTAATATCAAACTTTCCTTGTTTAATAATTAAACAGTTCTCTTCTTTAGCAACAACTTCTGGCCGTGTATAACCTTTTTCCACCGCTTCATCTGCAAGTGCAACGAACGGTGCTAATGATTTATATAAGCGATTCATTGAAGCAAAATCCTCAGTAAACTTTCCTAACTGATTAATATCTATTAAAGGAGCCAATTGATCATATGTAATCTCTTTTTCTTGCTTATCCTTATTGTTATCTCCAGTTCCTTTATAAGTGGATTCAAGTTTATTAATCTTCTTTTTTAAATTAAGTACATATTTGAAAAGTCCTCCTTCTTTATTTAAATTTGACATTAAGTTGGTATAATTTTGTGCTAATCTCTCCAGAGTTTTTGTTTTGAACTTTTTCTTCCCAAAATTTTTTGGTAATTCTTTAATTT
>WAPY01000032.1 GCA_015520525.1 Candidatus Woesearchaeota archaeon | reverse complement strand
GTTACCTCATTTTTAGTACACCATAAGATATTACGCTTCAAAGAAATAAGACAATAAATTAATATTTCAAATGAAAATATACACAATAAATTTATAAGAGCAAAAACCTTCTCTTTTTGTTATGAGATTAGATGTTCCATTCTATAAACAAACAACTTCTCTTAATTGCGGGCCAGTAGCGTTAAAGATGGTCCTCGCTTATTTTGGAAAGGATGAACCAATAAAACTTTTAGAAGAGAAAACAGGAATAGAGGAAGGAAAGGGAGTCTCCACAATACAAATAGCAATTGCTGCCGCATCTTTAGGATACCGCACGGATTTTTATTCAAAACATGTCCTGTTCAATGAAAAAAACTTGGAATACAAATTTTATCAAGAACATGGCAATGTTGATTTAGAGCGATCAAAAAGACTGGCGAAGAACGCAAGAGAATTAGGAGTAAATATTCATGAGAGAAGTTTATCCTTAGAGGAGCTTTTAGGATTTGTAACAAATGACAGTATTCCAATCGTCCTGCTGAAGTGGAATGTTGTAAAAGGCAAGAATAGGAAAGATTATCAAAGACATTTTGTTCCAATTGTTGGTTATGATAAACAAAATGTTTATGTGCACAATCATGGACTAAAGAATACTCAGAAATTCATGCCCACCCAAAGAGAAACATTCGATGAAGCAAGAAAATCCGAAGGAACGGATGAGGATGTGGTTGTTGTGTATAGAAGTTTATAAGAATAGAGGGAATTAATCCAGCTTGTAATATTTCTTTAATGCTTCAATATTATTCTGTTTATTCTGTTCGTATAACAATTCTGCACTCTTAGTAAACCACCTATGCTTGAGCATAAATTTTAATGACAGTTGACCCCAAGATTTGTTCTTTTGAGAAGCCATATGTAAAGGGGACTCCGGATGAAGTTTACATTCTTTTTGTAAATTCACGACCAACTGCAAAAATAAATCAGAATTATCCAACCCAAAATAAGATAAATCAGCATCTCTTAAAACTTTTTCATACTTTGTTTTCGGCGGAAATTTCAGATCAGTGTTTTCAATTGCATTTTTAATATATGCAACTTGAATTCTCATGTAATCATAACAACTTTTTTTCATGTATTCTTCAGCAAAGTTAGCTCCGAGTTCTTCATTTGAGTTGTATTGCTTCACAAAACCTGTATCATGAAATGCCGCCGCGATCCCAACAAGAAATTTATCTTCCAAAGAAAATCTTTCAGCATCTGCAATCCTCAAAGATGCAGGAACAACAAAGTTAGTGGTGTGCTCTTTGTTGTGATATGTGAGAGAGCTATCCAATTTGTCAAGCAAAGAATAAGCGGACTGCTTTGCCTCATTAAAATGAGCTTCTGTAATTTGAGCGTTTTCTTGAATAACCATCATTTTTAAGATGAGGGAATACTATTTAAAGATTTATGTTTGATTATCAATCAATGAAAGGTGAATAAGGATTTTCATAAGAAGGTGTGGACAAAACAAAGAATAGAAACACAGCATATTTGATAGCTCGTCAGGAGTAGGAGAAAATAAAAGAGCCGTTAGAAAAGACCATTAAAGATTTGTCAAGAGAATACCTTCCATTAGAGAGCAAAAAAGGAAAAGCGGAGAGATTCGAAAAGATAAAGGGCATTTACTCAGAGATAAATCAGTACCTTTTAGACAATAACAAAGCAGTTAAGTTTTTGGGAGTCTCACTTTACTCAAGCATAATAGCCTCAAAAGAAGGAGTTGACAACTTAAAGAGCTTGCCCGAAGTATTTGATAAAACCAAAAAAGCTCTTGAAGTCATAGCTTACGGCAATGAGGATATCATAATGAAATATGAAGCAACAAAAGTATTAATTCAATTAAAAGAGAAGGTTGAGAACATCCCATCTAAACATTTAAACTTAAACTACAAAAAACTCCATGATAACCTAAAATCATATGAGAAGAGGTTAGACAAGAGAATAGGAGGGAAAACCATAGCTCCTGAGATTAAGTTAATTTTGATGGACAAAAAGAGCGAAGTAAGAGAGTATATGAGTATGATCCAACAAGAATACTCAAGCAGGAGCATTCAATAAAAACAAATGCTTAACTTTAAATTCTTTTTACATTAAATTTCTTACCCAAACTCTCACTTTTCTAAAACAAAAAGATGGTGCCCAAATAGGAACAACAACAAAAACAACAACAAATAGCATGACAGACATATTACAAAATGTATCAAACGATATATATATCAAAATACAAACAATATGAAACTCAAGCATCAATACTCTCCTTGAATAATTTAATAATTTATTAAAT
>WAPY01000031.1 GCA_015520525.1 Candidatus Woesearchaeota archaeon | reverse complement strand
GTTTAATCTTTGATAAATATTTTCTGTTGCGTATACTTGAAGTTTTAGTTAACCTTTTAAACTCGTAAGTTTACTTGTTCTTGGCGCGATGATGAGGTGAACACCAAAGAGCGAAAGCGATGATTTGGATTTTTTCCTGAGCGCCTATCCAAACATTGTTTTGTATGAATTGTCCTCTTCAGTTTCCTTCTTTACTTTTTTGACGGCTTTCTTGAAGTCTTCTTCAGTAACATAATTCCTGTTTTCTCGTATGGCAAAGTAGCCGGCTTCTGTGCACACTGATTTTAATTCGGCCCCTGAAAAGCCGTTTGTTGCCTTACTTATCTTCTTCAAATCAACATTCTTCATCTTCATCTTTGATGTGTGAATCTTGAGTATTTCTAATCTTCCCTTCTCATTTGGCAGGGGAACTTCTATAAGCCGGTCCAACCTTCCAGGCCTGAGTATGGCAGGGTCGAGTATGTCAATTCTGTTTGTACAACCTATTATCTTAACTTTGCTCAAGGGTTTGAATCCGTCTATTTCTGCCAGCAATTGCATGAATGTTCTTTGAACTTCTCTCTCGCCTGATGTGCCCACATCTATCCTTCTAGCTGCGAGCGCGTCAAGTTCATCTATGAAGATTATGCTTGGAGATTTCTCTCTGGCAAGTTTAAATAATTCTTTAACAAGTTTTGCTCCTTCACCTATGAATTTTTGAACCAGCTCAGAAGCAACTATCTCTATAAAAGTTGATTTTGTTGATGCCGCAACAGCTTTTGCCAGGAGAGTTTTTCCAGTTCCCGGCGGTCCGTAAAGCAAAACTCCCTTCGGCGGTTGTATGCCTAAATCCTTGAACAAGTTTGGCTTTTTCAACGGCAATTCAATAACTTCTTGAACTTCTTTTATCTGCTCGTCCAGTCCGCCTATACTCTCCCAGGACACTTTTGGTTTTTCAATTATAACGAACTGCTCAACATTGAAGCTCTTCTTTGCGGTTGTTTTTCTAACTACGCTCAAGTTTTTCTGCTCTAAGAAAACGGAATCTCCAGGTTCTATCTTTCCGGCGTCGAGGCTAATTTTAACTAAGAATTGGTTGCCATTCTCCAATTTTACGACCGCTTCATCGTTGTTGAGAACTTCCTTAACCTCAGCTAGTATGAGCGGAGGAGACTTCAGCAGTCTTAACTGCTCCTGAAGGATTTTAACCTTTGCCTCTAAAATCTTTTTCTCTTCGTCTTCCGTAAGCTTAAAATTATAAGTTATGTCGTCAATACCTTCCTTTTTTGGTTCTGCTCCCGTTTTTTTCATTATAACACCTTACTTAGGCCTCGTAACGAGGACATTTTTGACTTTGAACAAGGGTATTTGATTTATTCTCTCAGTCTCCCAGCCGGCGATGGGCTTGGATTTCTTGCCTATTAACTCAATGTTTTTCATCATTCTTATCAAATTATCATTCAATCTTATGCCGTAGGTTGATCCGACAATTGAGCCGTTCTTTACTATAAGTATTGTGTCTCGGGGTATTGTGGAAAAGTCCCCTTTTATATAACTTTGGAATCTTGTGTACCAAGTGTTTGTCACAATCAATCCTTTTTTTGTTGTTCTTATCATCTCTTCAATGTTTGAATCTTTCGGGTGAAGTTTTGTTGATGAAGCTTCTGGCTTCGGTATTCCCGCGTTGGCAGTTGTTTTTGTTTTATACTTTTTAGCTGTTGATGTGTTGTGCAAATATTTTTTGAACACTCCCTCTTTAATTATTATGTTCTTTCTTGTTGGAACTCCCTCTTCGTCGTATAAGCTCGAGCCAGGATTTCTGTTGTTTGTTGGGTCGTCGCTTATCGTCACATTGTCATTGCCAACCTTCTTGTTCAGCTTATTTATGAAGCATGAGCTCTGAGTTTCCACGCTGAACATCGAAGCAGCGTCTCCAATATTTTCTATGATTGAAGATGACGCCAGAGGATAGTAAATTATGTCATATTTTCCAACATTTATTTTTTTGCTCTTTATTCCTTGAATGCTTATCTCCGCAGATTCTTTGGCTTTGTTGACGGCGTCCAACCCTTTTAAGTCCCTTGATATTGAGGTCATGTGGCCTGAGCTTGTTCCATTCTTGTGATCAGTTAAAGATCTTATTGATAAGTAAGTTTGGCTTTCTTTCTGAGATGCTCTTACATTATGGTTACTCATCAACTTCTCATTACTCTCTGAGCCTTCAAAGACTCCCGCAACTCTTGTCGCTCCATTGTCCATAGCTTCGCTAATAGCTTCCTCACATAATTTTATGGCTTTGCTTATGTTCATAGCTTCCTTTGAGAACAATCCATCCTTACTCCTGTATTTGAAAGGCCCGTCTGCAATTCCGTAATAATCTGAGTCAGGGAGCATTGAGATAAATTTCATTATCTCGCGAGCTTTCTTTTTTAAGTTGTTCTTGTCGAGTTTTTTTACGCTTGTAAGCATGGTCTTCTTTCCTTTTGTGACAAAAACAATCAATTTTGAGAAATCATACTCTTTAACAATGTCAATTTTTGAGTTGTAAAATTTTATTTGATAATTTTTAGCATTCACTTCTTTTAAGATTATATCATCGGCATTGTTTTTCTCCAATTCCTTCATAAAATAATTTGCTGCTTCCATTTTTCACCTCACAAAGATCCTCCTCATTCTAAAGCTCGGGCCTCCAAACCACACAGGTATGCCCTGCATAGGCTCTCCCTTGCCGCAGGTTCCTGCAAAGTATTCCGTGTTGTTGGCAACAGCGTCCACAGCCTTGTAAAGCTGAGGAGTTGTTATCTCAATAACCGGATTTAAAAGAGGCTTGCCTAATTTCCCATTTTTAATCTCATACGCTTCTGCGCCAACATATTTTTGGTTCAGCCTTTTGTCGTCTATGTTCCACTCCATAAAGCTTTTTATGTATACGCCGTCTTTTACATTCTCTATTAACTCTTCTTCTTTGTAGTCTCCGGGAAGCATGAATGTGTTGGACATTCTCACTATTGGTTCAAAACTGTAGCTTGTGCTTCTTGCACTGCCGTTGCTTTTCGTTCCAAGAGCATAAGCGCTCTCCCTGTTGTGCAAGAATTCGTTTATTCTGCCGTTCTTCATGAGCATTTTTCTTCTCGCTTTTACCCCTTCATCATCAAACAAGTAAAATCCAAAGCTTCCTGGCAGTGTTGGGTCATCTGCTATGTTGACATTAACTCCTCCAATAAGCTGGCCCAGCATGTTTGGTTTTACGAATGATTCACCGGCTTGAGCCGCCTCTCTACCGAGCACTCTATCAGCTTCTAAAGGATGGCCGCAACTTTCGTGGACAATAATGCCTGTTACTTCCGGCGCGACAACAACATCTTTAAATCCGGGTTTTATTGTTTTTCCATACTTTAAAGATTTTTTTAATGTGCCTGCTTCTCTTTTTATCCTCTCAGCCAGATTCCACTTCTTCCATGATTCATAGCCTGAGCTAGCTCCAAATGATAAGAAATGTTCAGATGTTTTACTATTGTTTATTACAGAAATCACATAATAAGAATAAACTTGGGGTATGTAGCTTTTTATCCTTGTCCCTTCAGATGTTAAAATTATTCTCTCCCTCTGCGTGTCCGAGAGGTAGTAAGTTCTTCCTTCTGCACTATTCTTTGTTTCTTTCTCAAGATCTTTCAGTAGTTTTATTTTCTCATCAGGGCTTAAAGATGAGACCTTAATTTTCTCTTTGGCGGAATAAGTTCTTTTGTATGTTCTCTCGTCGCTTAATTTAACATCATCATTAAGTTTTATCTTTTGAGCTTGATTTATCGCTTTTGAAACGAGCTTTTTTATGAATTCTTTTTCGAGTTTATTTGTTGAGAAGAAAGACCAGCCTTTATTCTTTACTCTTACCCCAATACCTTCAGAAGTGCTTGATGATGCAAAGTTCAACACTCCGTTGTGCATTGCAAACGCGTTTCCAATCTCATAATCCGCTCTAACATCGACAAATTCTGCCCCTTTCTTTAAAGCATAATTCATGGCAAATTCAGCTGCCGCTTCATAGTTCATAAGACCACCTCTTTTTAGAAAAGCACAAAACTATTTATTTGTTTCTAAGCTTTGTGTAAGATTTCACTCTTTCAAGCAATTCTCTTGCTTGTTCATTCTTCTCAAAGTACTCTCTCACTGGGTCAAGCATTTTATTCAAATACTCCGCAACAGCATTCTTTAAGTCGAGTGGGAATAATTCTCCAGATGAGTATTTCTTGATTAATTCATCGTAAGTTAATTCTAAATCTCCTCCATACTTTTCAGGTCTCTTTATAGTCATCGTGTCGTATTTTTGGAATATGATGTATTTGCAGTATTCAATTATGGGGTTCTGTTCGACCTGCTTGTTCGGACAGTAAGCCTTTCTTATCTTTCTTTTAACATCTTCAGCCGTGTCTGTCATGAATATTGCCGTGTCAGGTTTTGATTTTGACATTTTGAGCTCGATAACCTGGTCAATCTTATCTTTAGTTTCAGTTTTTGTTGCTTGAAGCCCCATCAGCATGTGATGATGAACCGCAACAGGTTTTTTGAACCCAAGTTTTGGAGCTATTTCTCTGGCAAGCATGTTAACCTTCCTCTGATCAAGTCCAAGCTGGCAGATATCAACATTCAAGGTGAATACATCAGCAGCCTGCATGCAAGGGTATAATATTTGAGAAGCGGCTAGAACTTCATTTTCCTTTCTGCCCATAATTTGACCGCACCTTATTATTCTCTTCAGTGTTGATTTCGTCGCTATCCTCATAACTGTTCTCCAATAATCCTCCTTCTTAATTAAATCACTGGCCCATATGAATTCAACATTCTCCGCATCCAAGCCGGAGGCTTTCCAAATCTCAATAAACAATCTTCCTGCGTCTTGAATCTTGTTTAAATCCCCGCCAAACTTGTTGTTCGCCCAAGCATGCCAATCCGCAACAAGCATTTTAAACTTACAACCTGCTTTTGTCATTTTGTTTATGTTTATAGCTCTCATTAAACCTTGGGCTATGTGCATTATTCCGCTTGGTTCAAAACCATCATAAGCTATTGGGTGAGCTTTCTCTTCTAAGAGCTTTTTAAGCTCTTCTTCTGTGATAATCTCTTCGCCAACACTCTTTATAAGGTTGAATCTTTCCTCAATGTTCATAAGAGTGGAGAAAGTTTATCTTATTAAAAAAGTTGTGGTTAAAAATGCCAAGTTTTTTTAAGTCAACAGACAACTCCTCATTATGAAAGTTAAGGACCTTGCGGATTACTCGTACTGCAAAAGAAAGCTGTATTTGAGCAAAAGATTTGGCCTTGAACTTTTAGATAATCACAGCGAGAATGTGAAGTTTGTAAATGACACTGTTGAATGTCTTACATCCTCATTAAACTGCAATTTTAAAGTTAAGAAATTTGCTGGATTTATAGAATCAGAAACGAACAAACTTGTGGAAGGAAAAAAGTCAAAAGTTTTGTTCGGAGTTAATCTGAAATCTGGTGCGCTTTCCGGGAGAGTTGATGAATTAATAATTACAGATGGAGAAATTGTCCCTGTTAAGTTTAAGCTTGGAAATAACAGCAAGAATGTTTGGGATTCAGAGAAAATAGAGATGATAGCTTACTCTTATTTGGTTCAAAATACAAGAAGATTTAATGGAAGAGTCAAGACTGCAAAAATCTTTTATGCTGATGAAACAGTTAAAACAATCCACCTTAATGAGCTTTCGTTTAAGCTTTTGAATGCGAGAATTAAAGAGATAAACGCTCTCCTTGATGAGAGCAAACCTCCCAGAATAAGCAGGAATAGGTCAAAGTGTGAAGCATGTTCATTCAAAGATTTCTGCTACTCTCTACCTTACTGAGTTAGAAAGTTTTTTAAGCTGAGCGCATCTTTCCTCCCTTATGAGAAGCAGGACGCCTTTAATCTCTATAATTCTTGTTTCGTTGTCAGCGTTTTTAGCGGCGCTGGGTCAAGTTTTGTATAAAGTTGCTGTCCTCCATGTTAAGAACAACATGAGCATGCTGTTGTTCTCGCCTTGGTTGTATTTAGGATTTACCTTGTATGGAATTGCATTAATCTTTATGGTCTTGGGTTTGAGGAAGGGAGACCTTTCAACATTATTTCCTTTAATGGCAATGAGCTTCGTTTGGGTGTCCGTGTTTTCTGTTTTATTACTTAAAGAGTCCTTTCCATTGTTGAGAGGTTTTGGGGTTGGTTTCATCGTTGCGGCTTTGATAATACTTAACATGAGGTAATAACAATGTTGAATAATCTATTGATAGTTTTCATATTAAACTTTGTATCAACTTGGATTGGCGCTTTCGGAGCACTGTTCTTAAAGTTGGGAGCTCCCAAGAAGATGACAATTAAATACTTAATTAGAGATTACAAACTTATGTTAGGAATCCTTCTTTATGTTATATCAACTGTTCCCTTCTTGATATCATTAAAGTTTGCCCCCTTATCTGTTGTTTATCCCTTTGTCTCAATGTCTTATATATGGATAATGATACTCTCAAGAATTTTCCTTAAAGAGAACATAAACAAGTTTAAGAAGTGGGCTGTCGCACTTATTATTATTGGAATAACCTTGATAGGATTGTCCTCAGGTGCTTGAATGAAACCTCTTATCATATCCTTGGGAGGATCGCTGGTGAGCAAGCAAAGAGTAAATGTGAACTTTCTAAAAAATTTGAAGACCGCGTTGGAAGACAAAGACTTCATAATTGTTGTTGGCGGAGGCAGGCTAGCGAGGGATTATCAGAAGGCTTTGATGCAGTTTAATGCGGACAACAGAGACCTTGATGAAGTTGGAATCTTTGCCACAAAACTAAATGCTATGTTCATCTCTAAGATTCTTAACGCGTCATTTAAGAATTTTGAAGAGTTAAATTTTAATTCTCTTAAGAAGATGAGAAAAATTAGGTTTGTTCTTGGAGGATTCAAGCTGGGAGTCACAACTGATTATGTTGCTGTGGAAATAGCGCGGAGGTTAGGTGTAAGATTTGTAGTTAACATGTCTAAAGTAAGATTTGTCCGCGTTAGCAATAAACCAATTAAAAGAATTAGCTGGGATGAATACTTGAGAATCATTCCAAAAAAGAACGCGCCTGGAATTCATCTCCCTTTTGATGTTGAAGCTTCAAAACTCGCTGAAAGAAATCACATAAAAGTTGTGTTTGAAAATAGGCCGGATAAGATAAAAACCTTTAACTTTAAGTTTGCTAGGAACAATGGCACGATCATTGGGTAATCCTATTGCTTGTTCTTCTCTATCTCCTTCTCTGCTATTATCATTCTTCTGCTTTGAGAAGTGATGTTGTTGTATAATTTAACAATGTCCCCAGCTAAGATAACCAGAAGAGCGAACGATAAAATCATCGACAATGTCTTTAAGGTCAAGGGTTCTGTGTTGAATAAAACTTGGAGGGGATGCCAATAAACAACTGCAAATTGAAGCGCCAGAGAGAATAGCAGAGCAGTTATCAGCAGAGGATTTGAGAATAATCTGCTTCTTAGACTTGGCCTGTCCTCGGACTTTGAGTTTATGACATTGGCAAGTTCGAACAGAACCATCGCTGTGAAGGCGGAGGTTCTTGCGTAGGTTATCCTCGGAAGGTTGCTTGAGAATACCAATAATGCAAAGGCACTTATCACTGAGGCGATAAAAGCAATGAATATCATCTCCTTCCTGTTTATTATGCTCTCGCTTTTCGGCCTCGGATTCTTTTTCATAACAGCATCCTCGCTTGGTTCAAGAGCGAGGGCGAAGGCGGGAAAGCTGTCAGTCATCAAGTTCATCCAAAGGATTTGAACAGCGATCAAAGGCAGGGGAAGTTTGAATAATATTGCGAGGAATATCAAAGCAACCTCTGCTATGTTTGAGCTTAACAAGTACCTTATTGATTTTCTTATGTTGCTGTATATTCTTCTGCCCTCCTCGACAGCTTTAACTATTGACGCAAAATTATTGTCCAAAAGAATCATGTCCGCAGAATCCTTGGCAACATCCGTTCCTGAATTAACAGAGATTCCTATATCAGCAACTTTCAATGCGGGAGCGTCATTAACTCCGTCGCCAGTCATAGCTACAATGTGGCCTTTTGACTTCAACGCTTTTAGAATTCTCATCTTATGAATTGGAAACACTCTGTAAAATACAGCATATTTATCTATAACTTCACTTAACTCTTCATCACTGAGTTTGTCAAGTTCTTGACCGCTTATGCTTTCTCCACTTATTCCAACAGAATTCGCTACTGATTCTGCGGTCCTTCCGTAATCCCCAGTTATCATAACAACCTTTATGCCTGCTTCTTTACATACCTCAACAGCATGCTTAACCTCTCTTCTAGGTGAATCTTCCAAGCTTGCTATTCCCACAAAGATTAAAGAGTTATCAACTTTATTTGGATTGAACTGTTTGATCTCTTTATAGGCAAATCCAATATTCCTGAGGCCTCTTTCTGACGATGAGTTAATATAATTTATGATTCTTCTCCTTTGGGAAGGACTTAATCTTACAATCCTGCTTCCCAACAAAATTCTCGAACATTTGTTAAGAATAACTTCCGGAGCTCCTTTAACGCTCACATAAAACTTGCTATTTATCTTGTGCACTGTCAGCATGAATTTTCTTTCATGCGAGAAGGGAATCTCAAAGATTTTCTCATGATTCTTTAATTTAAACCTTTTGCTCTTCGCAAATCTCAACAGCGAAAGTTCAGTTGGTGATCCTGAGTTCTCATCAAGGTTTGCCTCATTGCATAAGACTCCTATTGTGAGCAGTTTATCTAAATTGCTTGGGTTTTTATCTGATTCAAAGATTTTATTGTTCAAGAACAATGAAACAACCTTCATTCTTCCTTCAGTTATTGTTCCTGTTTTGTCAGAGCAAATTACATCAACATCTCCTAAGGTTTCAACAGAACTTAATCTTTTTATGAGAATATGATTCTTCAAAAACCTCCTCGAACCTAAAGCAAGAGTTAATGTGACAATGGTTGGAAGCCCCTCTGGAACAGCTGCGACAGACAAGGCTATGGAAACAATCAAAGCGTTCAAAATCATCCTCTGCTCTTGAAAATTTACCAAGCCATAAACCAATTTTAAAAATAAATGATTCTCCACAAGCAGTCCAAAGAGGATAATAACTGATAAAAGAAGAACTATGGAGCCGATTATTTTTCCTGTATTATCAAGCTCAACCTGAAGGGGAGTTCTTTTCTCATTAAAAGAGCTCACAACTTCAGAAATCCTGCCCAACTCTGTTTTTTTGCCAGTCTTTACGACCTTCGCCACCCCATAACCTGAAACAACAAAAGTCCCTGCAAAAACCATCCTTTTCTTCTCTTCCTTAGCCTTAGAGGATTTATAGGCTGGAAGTGATTCTCCTGTGAGCATTGATTCATTCATCCGCAAATCATACGATTGAATTATTTCAGCATCCGCCGTGACTTTCATTCCCTCTTTAAGAACAATTATGTCCCCCGGAACCAAATATTTGCTGTCTATAACCTTCTCTTTTCCATTTCTTATAACAATAGCATTATCCTTTGACAAGGATTTCAACTTGTTTATGGACCTTTCAGATTTGAAGTCCTCAAAAAAACCGAGCAGAATATTCAACAATAATGTGAAGAGTATAACCATCGCGCTTGTCTGTTCCCCCACCAAGAAAGACACAATCGCTGCCAGCATAAGAATTATAACAAGAACATTTTTGAACTGCTCAAACAAGATTTTTGTCCATACGACCTCCTTCTTTGAGAAGGGAATATTCAATCCGTAGATTTTGAGCCTTTCTTCAACCTGTTCTCTTGTGAGCCCGACAAAGTGGGGAGCCTCTAAACTTAACTGCGCCTCTTTTTTCATCAATCCTTAATAAATTATTACTTATTTAAACCTTTTCCTTGTTAAAAAGTTTTATAAGTTAGTTTGTTTTATCTCTGACTATGATTAGACATCACAAAAAAGGCATAACCTCCGGGTATTCTCTTGTTTTCTTCTTCACATTTGTCGTGATTCTTCTCCTACTTTACATCAATATAATGAGAGTTAAGAGCGGTTTTAACTTCCGGTTTATAGGTGAAGAATCATTGGATATGCTGAAAGTTGAGCAAAATTCTGAAATAGCCAGAGATTATCTTCACAACTCTGCGGAATTGGCTTTGAAGCAGACAATAGATCAATTTACAAATTCTGGAAGCACTATAAGTTCTGATGGAGTTTATCCTGTGCTGAAAGAAGATACTTTGGAATCGAACTTTTTAGACACATTCAAATCAAACCTTCGCTCCCTACTATTCTCAAACTCATATATGCTTCCCACAGATTATAAGCTATACGCCAATTTTACAGGAGGCACAGATATAATAGGAGTTCCAGATTCACCTATGATTTACTTAAGGTCAAAACCTCTATCTCCTTTGGATTGGCCAGTTGCTTTGGTTGATGGAAAGAGAGAGATAATCAAAGATGGTTGCTACGGATTTGACAACAACAAGATTCTGAAAAAGATGATAAATGTTAAAGGGATACTAATAACTTCCAAAGACAACAATGTTTATTCTATCGCAGGCAGGGGGAAAGTTTTGAAGGTTTTTCTCGCAGTTCAACAGGACATTCCTTGCTATGATGAAAAAACGAAGAGCGAGAATTATGACTGTGATTCTCTCGGGGAAGGAAATTATGTTATAGTTAAATATCCAAACTTTGATGTTAAATACGCTAGATTATCATCAATAAATGTTAGGGAAGGAGAGAACATAGGCAAAAGGCAGGTTATAGGAAAGTTTGGAAACACAGGACTGCCTTGGGGGAATGCTCTTCTCCTTGAAGTTTATGAGAACGACAAACCAATCAATCCGTTATGCTTTTATTCGGATGTTTATTTTAATGACAGCACAAAATCCACATGTATACAGTGCAATGAAAAGAGATATACAAACTTCATACCATTTGAAGTTCACGACAAATTTCAAATATCAACCGTGGACAATTTAAGAACAACACTATTATCAATAAAAAAATCGTGCTATTCGAGCCAAGATTTTGGAGACTGCGTCAGAAAGCAAGTTTTAGCATTGAGAGGGGAAGGCTACAATGTTAAACTGATGGGTTCGTGTGAGAGAGGAGTATTTAAACCGTTTTATAACCTGTCCGCATTTATAGAAGACTGCGCCAACTCGAAGAACAAAACCTGCTACTGCAATTATTCAATAAGCCATTTAGCAGACTCAGATCCTAACCTGTTCACATTATCAGAGGAGTATGAGATTCTAATGAACCAGACCTTTTTCGGGCTGAGAATAAGCTTAGTTAACAAGACAAAAGGAAGCAGAGAGGAAATTGCTCAATCAGTTATTCCCTCAAATTTTAGACTGTTGTCAAAGTATGGCGAAGCACCGTTTATTGGAGGAGCTGTTGTTAGTTTGACAAGCGTGCCTTATTTATCCCTGCCCGGAAAGCCAGTGAGAACATTCACCAAAAACCTTGTTCTCTTTAAGCATGGTGAGAACATATCAATAGTTTATCCAAATGAGAGGGAAGATGTTGAAAACAACAATCCAAAATGCATTCTCAACAACGACACAGTTAGAGTATGTATAAATGGTTTAAAGTTTGAAATAACCAGCAACCATTACAAAACATTAAGGTAATAGAAAACTATTTATAAGAAGTAAATAAAACTAACATCATGATAAGGATAAGCTACGATGAAATAATTGAAAGGATAATTGAGAAGACAGGATACTCTAAAGAGGCAGTTGAAGATTTGATAAATAAAAAAGTAAAACAATTATCAGGGTTGATTACAAAGGAAGGCGCCGCTCATATAGTTGCCAACGAGCTTGGAATAAAACTCGTTGAAAAAGTTTCTGGAAGGCTTCAAATAAAGAACATTCTTTTAGGTATGAGAAATGTTGATATAATTGGAAAAGTGAAAAACAACTTCGGAGTTAGAGAATTCTCAACAAACAACAGGCAGGGGAAGGTAGCATCGTTAATAGTGGCTGACGAGACAGGAACAATAAGAGTTGTTCTCTGGAATGACATGGCTGACAAAGTGAAAGACATAAAAATAGGAGATATAGTCGAAATAAAATCGGCTTATGTTAGAGGAAAAGACAGCGAGAACAAAGAGCTTCACTTAAATGACAAATCACAAATTATAATTAATCCAGAGGGAAAGAATGTTGATGTGGATGTATCAAATTCTTTCAGCAGAGATTACACAAGAAAAACAATAGATGAGCTTAAAGATGAAGAGAGAAATGTAGAAATAAAATTGACAATAGTTCAAGTCTTTGAGCCGAGGTTTTATGAAGTTTGTCCGGAGTGCGGGAGAAAATTAATCCTTCAGGAGGGAGGTCTTGCCTGTCCAGTCCATGGCAAAGTTAATCCAAAACAAGCATATGTTTTAAATGTTATTGGAGATGATGGGACAGGAACAATAAGGCTGGTTTTCTTCAAAGACCAAGTTTTGAAATTGCTCCACAAAAAGGATGAGGATTTAATCGTATACAAAGAAACTCCAGAAGAATTTGACAAATTAAGAAAGGACATGCTAGGCACGGAGATAGTAGTTAAAGGAAGGTCGACGCTGAACAAAATGTTCGGCAAGAAAGAATTCATAGTTGAAGATGTGGAAGCTCCAGATTACAAGAGGGAAGAGGAGATTTTGAAGAGCGAACTTCAAAAGAACAACAAAGAAGAGACAGAAGTTAAAGATGATGAAGAAGACCTAAACTTTGACGAGAATATAAATTAGGATGTTCTAATAATAAAAATCTTTTTACCTTTTTACTCTTGTCTGATATTGTTTCTGCTTGTTCAGTTGATAGACAAACCACCGCCAATTGCAATGTTCTTTTTTATGTGAATCTCCGTATTATTGCCGGATTTGGATTTGTTGATTGTTATAATATGTAAGATGGATGTATTTGCCTTTATCGCTTTTGTATTAACTCCCGCCTCTATTTTTTCTTCTTTGCCTTTCCAACCGCATTCGCATTCTGTGTTTTGGTCTTCGCAGTCTTTTCTTGTTCCTTCGCATTTGTATGTGTCTACCCATCCTATGCCGTTTATTTTGTGGTGGCATGTGAAGACTTTTTCTTTGCGGGAGGGAAGACATGAAACCTCCCTACAATTGTCGTATCTTTTCTCACAGTTTTCTCCTGGGCAGATAAATTCATAATTGCCCCGATTGCATATTGTTACATGACAGTACTCTGCCATTTTTGAACATTTCTTCTTGCTGGTATTTGGCATTTTAAGAGATGATTAACTTTTGTTTACAAAGGACACTGGACACTTGCTAAAATGTCCTTTTTAAACAAAGGCTTATTCTTGAACTTTACTGAAATAAAATGCGAATAGCAAGGAGGAAAAATGGAAAACAAACCACAAATGAAAATAAGAGCGGGCTCTCTCGTTCTAACAGTTTGGAACAATACTCTGGACAATAAGGACGCTTCTTACAAGACCGTGACTCTGTCCAGAAACTACAAGGGTAAGGAAGGGGATTGGAAGAGCACAAACAATCTTAGGATGAGTGACATACCGAAAGCGATAGCAATTCTTAAGAAAGCATACGAAGAAGAATTCGTAAAAGTAATAAAGGAGTAGAACTACTACTATAAAGGTGATAATATGACAGAAGAATTTTCATTAACGGATATTCCAGGAGTGGGGGCTGCAACAGCAGAAAAGCTCGCGGCAGCAGGCTACTCAACACTGATGAGCATAGCAGTTGCAACACCAGCAGAACTTGTTGAAGCAGCAGGGGTCTCTGAAAGCGCAGCGAGAAAGATGATAAATTTCTCAAGGGACAAACTTGAGATGGGATTTGAGACTGGAGAAGAAATACTGAAGAAGAGGGCAAGAGTTGAGAAGATACCCACAGGAAGTGTTGCCTTCGACAATCTTCTAAATGGGGGCTTTGAAACAGGCTCAATATCAGAGGTTTTTGGTGAGTTCGGCTCGGGAAAAACACAACTTGCGCACATATTAACAGTCAATGTTCAGAAGATGGACCCTGACAATTATGTTGTGTATATAGATACGGAAAACACATTCAGGCCAGAGAGAATAATTGAACTTGCAAAAGCAGCAGGCCTTGACCCTGAAGAAGTTTTGAGGCATATAAGAGTTGCAAGAGCTTATAACTCAGACCATCAAATGCTTTTAGCAGAGAAGGTTGAAGACCTAGCGACAAAACAGAACTTGAAGGTTAAGTTAATAGTTGTTGATTCCTTGACAGCACACTTTAGAGCAGAATTTATAGGCAGAGGAACATTAGCAGATAGACAACA
This sequence comes from Candidatus Woesearchaeota archaeon, assembly GCA_015520525.1. Lineage (GTDB taxonomy): Archaea > Nanobdellota > Nanobdellia > Woesearchaeales > WAPY01 > WAPY01. Next base: position 277 of record WAPY01000031.1, on the reverse strand, counting down.
GAAATTAAACAAGCACATGCATACTTTAATGAAGCTTGCTGATAAGTTGAACGCATGCGTTTTGGTAACTAATCAAGTCATGGCAAAACCGGACACATTCTTTGGAGATCCAACACAGGCAATAGGAGGGCACATAGTAGCCCACGCAAGCACATTCAGAATATACTTGAGAAAGGGAAAGAAAGGTTCAAGAGTGGCAAAACTTATTGATTCTCCAAACCTGCCTGAGGGAGAAGCAGCCTTCATGGTGACAACGGGAGGCTTGAAAGATTTGAAG
>WAPY01000030.1 GCA_015520525.1 Candidatus Woesearchaeota archaeon | reverse complement strand
TCTCAATAGAGCATAAAAAGAAGGAGACTTCGTAATAATTTACAAAATAAGCCAATTAAGTTAAACTAACACAACCAGCCAATCAACTGCACGTATGTAAAACTCCTTGATGTTGGAGAAAACTGCTGTGTCCTAGAGGTTTTTCCACTATAAAGTAGAGAGAAATGTTTAAATAAGTTGTATTTTCCTTTTTCTTCATTATAATATTAGCTTTGTGGGTGGTAGACTTTGATTAAAATTACTAGCAAGCTCTCTATACTATTGATTTTCTTGTCCCTTATTATTCTTATTACTCCTGCTTCTGCAGAGATAAACAAATCTCACAATTTAACTTACAATTTGAGCTTATTCACTCCGTTAGACTACAGCCCGAACCATGCAACAACAAAAGGTCTTAATAATTTAACTAACTTTACCAACTCCACTAATAAGACTAATTCGTGTTTAGTTAATTCAATATACAACTATGAGAATCTTAACTGCACATGCAACATATCCTTTATGGAAAGTTCAGGCGCAAACTATAAACTGCAAAACACCGACCAAATAATATTCCCTCCTAATTTCAACAACGGCACGCTCGTGTTCTCCTGCGGGAATCAAACATTCAACAGAACTTATTCTAACTTATCGAGCAGTCAGAGTCCACAGCTTATTTTAAATCCGAGTAACTTGTCCTTTTATGACAAGAACCATGGCTTGAAGGTATCATACGAGAATTTGACCAAAACGCAGGAGATGAGCTTAATAAAATGGAGAGGCATTCTCTCTGTAGAAAACAAGAATAACCAAATTATGAGAGGCTGTATCAATATTGTGAGCCTTGGAAATAATTTCACAATCTCATCTTTATCAAATTCCTCGAACATCCTGCTTTTCGTGAACAACTCCGGAATTCAGAAATGCTTGGATGTTGAACTTATCCCAAATACGAGCAGGGAATTTTATGTGTCCTTTACAACAGGACTTGCAATAAATTCGACGAGGTTTGACCCTCTGGTATGGCAGGTTGTTCCAGTTGATGCCCTCAATAAAACTGTGCCCCAAGAGTTTTACACAACAGGAAACGCAAGGTTTGATTTATACCAAGATTCTAATTTTATTTACTTAAATATATCCCTACCTAAGCTGGCAGAAAATGTTGTAGTAAGCCAAGTCTTCTTTGATAAATTCTTGAATCAAAGCGTGGAAATCCTTTTAGACAAGTCTCAATACACAGTGGATAATTTCAGCGTGAAAATAAGAGAAGTTCTTCCAAGAATTCATTACATAATTAGAGAATCCCCCTCATTTAAACTCATAAAATGCGATAAGAATTTTACTCTAGATAAGCCCATAATATGGAACTGTAAAGTCAATTTAAGAAACAAAACATACAACATAAGCTATTCAACTCCTCCAGTAACTATTAACCAAACCTTTTACAACAACTCCTGCGGTTGGTATGATAATATAAGTTTGAAAACAAAATCTTTGAGTCCTTACAAAGACATCAGGATACCACTAACATTGAACAGGACAAATTTCACAGTTAAACCCCCATTAGTCTGGTATTCTGAAATCGGAACAAACAAACTCTTCTTTGAACTTCCCTTATTAGATAAGAGATTTAACTTCCTAATTCTGAATGGATGCTTCTTAAATCTAACACCTACAACATATAAGAAAGTGAATTTCACAAGCATATTAAATATGCCTGTCACTGGTTCGCCACCCACAGAGCGTAATCAGAACAAGACTAAGGAAGCCAACGAGACGAAAGTCAATGAGTTGGCAAACCTTAGCATAATTAAAACTCCCCTCTTGTTCAATTTATCTAAATTTAACTTTACGGCATTAAACAACACTTTGTTCTTAAATAACACACTCAACAATACATTCAATCTTTCGAATAAATTTAAATGGGGGTTCGCACCTAATGTTACATTATCCACGAAGTTTGGAAAGCTCATAATTAAAGTTAGCAACTCCTCAATAAACAGGACAAGCGCAAAGTGGATTAATGGAAAATTGTTCTTAAAAATCAAGCCTTTAAACAATAGAAGCTCATCAAAAATCACTCTTGAAGTTCCGAAGGGCATACCTAAAAATGTGGAGACTTACATATGGCAGAGAGTCGGCAAGACATATATAAGAGTTCCATACACCTTAAAGAACAACTCTGAACTTGAATTCTCATTAAGCAATCCAAGTTTCAACATTCCAAATAAAACTATTGATATCAACGGTTCAATTAAAATTGTTATACCAAACTTTAATGTCAGCATCAGCAGGAAACTTAGAGAAGCAGACATAAAAATAAAATCTCCAAATGAAGAAAGGAAAGCAAAAGTTGATTTGAGTTCTGGGGACCTTGCAAGTGTTAAAGTGGTTGATCCTGAGGATACAATAAACACGCCTCATTACTCTTTTAAATATAAATTATTGAAGTTTACAGTGTCTAATATAAAGAAGGGAGGTTCTGTTAATGTTACATTATCTTTAGATCATCCAATAGCCCATCCGAAGATAATCAAATTCAATCCAAACACAGGAGAATGGTACTCTTATCCGTTCAAAGTTGTCAATCCAACAACATTAATGATAACCTTAACTGATGGAAAGCTCGGAGATGACGACCTTCTTGAAAACGGCCAAATAGAAGATGATTTAGGAATTACAGACAACTGGTGGAACACTTCTTGGAAGTGGAGGAATGCTTATAATATTTCAAACCTTGCAGGCAACTTGACAAATTATCAATTTGAGTTAAGGTTAAATTCAAGCAACTTTAATTTTTCTAAAGCTAATGAAGATGGGAGTGATTTGAGATTTATCTATTACAATTCAAGTAGTGATACAGAAACAGAGATGAGTTATTGGATGAAGTCTTATAATTCAAGCAGTGAAAACGCTGATGTTTGGGTTAAGATTCCATTTTTGAAGAATAATACTAATACAACAATATTCATTTATTATGGTAATCCCAATGCTGTTAGTGAGAGCAACGGTAGTGCTGTTTTCATATTCTTCAGCAATGGCTCTTCTCTTGCTGGTTGGACTAATAATGGTGCGACTGTTAAGTCGGATAATGGTGTTCCTGCTCCTTCTTTGGAGGCGACTG
>WAPY01000029.1 GCA_015520525.1 Candidatus Woesearchaeota archaeon | reverse complement strand
GAACATACATTCTTTAAGAACATTCATGAAAGAAGTTATTATCACAATTCTTCTGTTCATTAAATTCTTATCCTCTGATATGACGGGGTTGTTCTCATAAAATTTGCTGAAGATATTTGCAAGCTCATACGCGTAGTTAGCAAGTATACTCGGCGACTTTTTTCTGGCAGTCTCATAAACAGCTTCTTTGAAGGATAAAATCTTTTTCATTAGTTCTCTCTCCTCATCTGAGAAGGGCGCTTCCTCCTTCCTTGAAATATCAAGGCTCAACTCATCTTTAATCCCTGACTTCAAAAGTATTTTCTTAGCCCTAACTAAAGCATATTGTATGTAAGGACCTGTCTGCCCTTCAAAACTCAAGGCGGAATCCCAATCAAAATTGATTTGCTTTGAAGGTGCAACTTTAAGCTCAAAGTATCTTATGGCTGAGGTTGCAACCGCTTCTGCTATTTCAATCTGCTTGTCCTTTGAGAAGTTGACTTCTCTCTCCTTTAATATACTGAGAACCTTTTCAACACCCTCATCTAAAACTTCATCAACGGGAACTACAACTCCTCTGCGGGTTGAGAATTTCTCCCCGTTCATAGAAACAAATGCAAAGTGAACAACTTCCAGCTCAGAATCATCTTTTATAACTTTAAGAATCTTCAATATTTGTTTAAGGAGCTTAAACTCAACTTTATGATCCTCTCCAAGAATTGTTATAAGCTTATCCGCCAGCTTTTTCTTATATATGTGATAAGCTATGTCTCTCGTTATGTAGACTGATGTTCCATTAGCCCTTTCAAAAACCACTCCGCCGAACCTGCTTTTGAACCCGTACTTCTCAAGGTTGAGAACATGATTCCCCTCAACCACTGAATGCTCTTCTAAACTCTTAAGCTTTGATATTATTCTCTTTACATCCCCAGATTCTAAGAACCTGCTTTCATAATCAAAATGGTCAAAGGTTATGCCGAGTCGCTCTAAAGATTTTACCTGCCCTTTTAAGCAGAACTCTGCCGTTTCCTTAACTTTACTTAAATACTCTTTATCTCCAAGCTCGCACTTTTGAAGTATAAGTTCGACCTCTTTCTTGAAGGATTCATCCTCAGCGTACAACTTGTTTGCGGGCACATAAACAAAAAAGGTTTTGAAATCCGGCCTGTCCGCATACTTCTTAAATCTACTCTTAAGCTCTTCATCTTCCTTTACTCCTCTCTCTTTAGCCACAGTTAATATTGCAACCTGCTTCCCCATATCATTAACATAATAATGAACACTGACATTAAAACCGAGCTTCCTATAAACTCTAACAATGGTGTCTCCTATAAATGAATTCCTTATTCTAGCAACATTAACAGGCCCTGAAGGATTTATAGATGTGTGCTCCACCAATATTTTCTGATTGGCGTTGCCTTCCCCCTTAAGATTAATTCCCGAAGAGAAATTGTGAAAGATCATCTCAAGAAGTTTGTTCTCTTGAATGAATATGTTCAAGTAAGGTTTTACAATCTCAACCTTTTTTATAAACTCTTTACTTAAGTCAAGAGATGGATTTATCAAACTTAAAAGTTTATCCATATCCTTATTTGAAATTTCAACTCCTTTTTTTGCGAGAGAGGAAATAATGACAAACAGGTTCAAACTCAAATCGCCGAACTCTCTCTTCGGCACTGAAACCGCCTTCTCAAAAGATTCCTTAAGATATGATTTGGGAACTTTAATACTAAATTCTTTCTCAAACTTTCTTGCTAATTCATCAAAATTAATCTGGTTCAAAAATTCTTCAAATAGTGTAGTTTCCATAAAGTAAGTAAAGACGACGGTTATAAAAAACTTTTGATAAGTCTGAGAGCATAGAAACAAAGGTTGTAAGATTATTGGTAAAATATTTAACCTCAAGGAACAATATAACTTTATGCTATGGAACATGCCCCCTGATATAAAGGTGCTTGAAGCTTTAGGAGCTATCGCAGATGACAGAGTGAAAGTTAAGGGAAACACAGCAATTATAAAATCTTCAAACCTTAATAAAGAGTATGCTGTTAAGTTTTATCCTGAAAAGAATAAGATTTACAGCACGGACAACGCCTCGAAGTTCCATCATTATTTGGGATATCCAATTATATCATTTCTTATGCTGAAAGGCATATTAAGTTATTCCAGCCGCATCGCCTCTGCGCTGAAGGGGATTAAATGGAAAGAGTTAAATGATAAATTCAAAAGAAACTATGAACTAACAAAGGAGTATGCTTTAAAGAAATGCGAGAGCAACAGAATACAAAAAGAAGAAGTTGAGGAGTTTATTAAAACAACTCTTAAAAGATTGAAAGAATTACAACTTCAGTATTAATGCGAAATTGAAGTAAAAGGAAAAAGGATAAGCAAGAATAAAAATGGAAAAAGGAAAAATCATAAAGGAAAGCGAGGGGGGATTTGAGGAGCAGATTGCCAAGTTGAAAGAAACCATAGAAAAGCTGAAAGATAAAATAATCCGAATGGAAAAAGCTTATGATGAACAGATAAAAAGTAGAGATAAAAGAATTGACGACTTGGAGAAGCACAACAACATACTCATGAAGACTGCTCTCAAACAATCTGAGGAGAATGAAAAATTGAAAAGTCTGCTCGCCAAGACCAAGAGTGAGAAAAACAACTATAATTAAGCCTGCATTTCTAGTCTCAAATCAACAAGCTTCAATGTAAGATTAGTGATCACCCCAATTAAATCAACAACAAGCAGAGTGTTTTTAGATTTAGAAATTCTTTTAGCTTTATTTATTGCAGAAAAGATTTCTCTTCTGGATGTATAAAGTTCATTCACTTTATCAAAGGTAAAATCATAAAATAAAGAGTACATACCTCTAACCAAGTTGTTTGCTTTATTAAGGATTTTAGCTATCCTGCTTCTCTCAGACTTCGATAGCTTCAGAGAATTTACTGAATTTATTAAAAAATGATAATCGCTCAACAATTCTTCCACAACATTAAGGTATGCGTAAAGAAACAGTGCTCTATCATAAACTTTATAACCTGACCTTCTCAACAAGCGAAGGCAGTAATTCACTAATCTTTCCGCTGTCTCAAAATCAACTGAAAACTCATCAAGATTAGAATTGCGTTTGCTTTCTCCCAATAAGGATAATGAGAGATTAGAATAATCAAGCAGAAGAAGGAATATTCTCCTAATTAAATTGTCAAATTCAGAAGCGTCTGAAGAAACAACTTCTTTAATTATGCAGGAATGATCTGTCTGCTTAACAACTTCAACACCTATAAGCTTAGAGACAGTACTCCTGACAACTTTCATAATCTTAACCCTCCCGCCGGATTTCAAGTCAGAGCAGGTTGTATTCGAAAAGGCAAGCTTAATCTCCGAGTAGCCTGCTCTATAATAAGCAACAATAACAAGTTCTATCATCTGCTTGTCCAAAGAAGAAATGTCGACTTCTTTACTCAACTCTTTAATGCCTTCCTCAGGTGAGATTATTATCTTATTGTCATCAACAACAAGATTGACAGAATCTTTACCCTTTAGATTATGAAGTTTAACCCATTTTTTCGGCAGTGAAACAACAAAAGAACTTCCTGCAAGACTTATCAACCTTCGTCTTATAGACTGCATAATAATTACATAATAAGTTAATATATAAACCTTTCTATTAATATATAGAATATATAGATTAAATATAAAACAAAATGTGACTTTAATGTATAAAATTTCGGATAAATCAAAAATAAAACAAAACAAATAAGGCGAAGGTGATAATATGAAGAACATCCCAAAAGACCTTATAATATTAAGCGAGCTTAGAAAAAACGCCCGCGAAAGTTTGACAAAAATGAGTCGGAGAACCAGAATTCCAATATCAACATTACACGACAGGATAAGGACAAACTTAAACAACCTCATAAAAAAGAACTGCGCATTGATAGATTTTTCCAAGCTTGGTTTTCCAATAAGGATAAACCTTCTAATTAAGGTTCCATCAAAGAATAAAAAAGACATTGCAGAATTTTTGAGGAACAATTTTCATGTCAACACATTGCTGAGAGTGACAAATGAATTTGACTTCCTAGCTGAGTTAATATTTAAAGACATAAAGTCAGCTGGGGAGTTTATAGATGGCCTTGAAGAGAAATTTGAGATTGAAGCTGAGAAAAAATATTTCATAATTGACGAATTAAAGAAAGAAGAATTCTTATCTGATAAAGAGCTTCTTCCTTTATTGACAGACACAGCCGAGCTGAATGCTAATAAGAACAATAAGCGCTGAAGATCTCGAATATATTTCGGAAGATAACAACTAAAAGATTTAAATAACAACAAGAG
>WAPY01000028.1 GCA_015520525.1 Candidatus Woesearchaeota archaeon | reverse complement strand
TATTTGTATACTAGTTTACTACCATCTAGGAATTGTAAAAGATTATTAAGTTTCTGCTTCTACTTTATTTTGTGAAAAAGAAAGACGAGAAAAAGGAAGTTGTTTTGAAGCATCTCAAGGAAGAGAATGGCTTCATCAACATTAAAAAGAGGGTTGAAGTTGCGGAGTTGAAGCCTAAAGTCATATCCACATTCAACCCAAAATTTGAGTCGGCAAAAAAATACTCTATATACGCAGGGGTCAGCTACTCGGTTGTTCAAGGCAGCGGTGAGTATTTCATAAGCCCTTTTATCATAAAACTCGGCGCCACGAACTTTCAGGTTGGTCTGTTGAGTTCATTATCTTCTTTGTTTTCATCTTTGTCTCAGCTCATAAGCGCTGACATCTCTGACAAGCTTAAGAGCAGGAAGAAAATTGTTCTGTGGTCTATGCTCTTTCAGGCTTTGATATGGATTCCTCTAATCCTAAACGCTATCTTCTTTAAGAGCGTTTTCTTGACGATTATTCTGTTCTCTATTTATGCCTTTAGTGGTTCTATGCTTTCAGCTCCCTACATGAGTTGGCTCGGCGACATAGTTTCGAGGTCTGATACGGGAAGTTACTTTGGGCTCAGAAGCAAGCTGATAAGACTAGGCAGTTTTATCACAACTCTGCTTTCTGGTTTTTTGTTGAACCATTTCTTCAGCGTTAATACCCTGTTGGGTTTTGCTGTGCTATTTAGTGTTGCTTTCTTCGCTCGCCTTTTGAGTTATCATTTCATAAAGAAAATGTATGAGCCCCCATTAACGACGAAGAAGGAGCATTACTTCAGCTTTTTTCAGTTTGTTAGGAAGATGAGATACAGCAACTTCGGAATATTTGTCCTCTACCTTTTCTTTCTTCAGCTTTCTGTTTCTATAGCTTCCCCTTATTTCACGCCTTACCTTTTGAAGTCTTTGAAGTTGAGTTATCAAACTTTTGTGAGTATTGACCTGTCTATGGCTGTTGCAATGTTCCTCACATTAGAGGCTTGGGGAAAACTTTCAGATAAAATAGGAAACAAGCGAATTATGGTTTTCAACGCTTTCATAATATCATCTTATCCTCTGTTGTGGCTCTTGTCCTCAAATCATATTTACCTTTCTGCCGTCAATTTTGTTAGCGGAGTTGCTTGGGCGGGCTTCGCTCTTAGCAGTTCAAATTATATTTATGACGCGGTTACGGCTGAGAAGAGGACGAGGTGCATCGCTTACTCCAACTTTTTTAAAGGAATTGCAGTTGTTATCGGTGCTATGGCAGGAGCTTTTTTGATTAACAAGGTTGGCGTCATCAATTACATTTTGAGATTAGTTGCAGGGCTTAGTCTGAATAAGTATGCCTTCGTCTTTCTTACTTCTGGAATTATGAGAATCTTGGTCTCATTATATTTCTTGGATAAGATTAAGGACTTCTACAATGAAGAGAAGAAATCAACAATCTTTGCTGTGCGATTCTTTATGAGTTCTCTAAGTGAGGGAATTGTTCCTACTGCGATAATAACTCGCGTTAAGAATAAGATTCAGATTAAGGGGAGTAAAGGAAAGAAGAACAATAAAAAATAAAGAGGTTGAACTTTGTTTTACCAATCTTCTTCATCATCTTCGTCTTCGTCGCCGTAAAATTCATCTTCTTTGTATTCTTCGTCGTCATCTTCTTCATCTTCTCCCATAAGGAGAATCTTTTCCCATTCTTTTGCCATAGGGACCACCTCCGTGGTTGCGGCACTGACACAAGAGTAGCGTATTTAAATATTTTGGTATGCTAATATCTATTTTGGAACTGAACTTTACCTATTTAAGAGTTTGGTAAGCCCTTTTACTACATAATAACCCGCATAGAAGGAGGTTGCATCTGCCATTACTCCTGTTGCTTCTGATGCAACGCTTGTACCTACATATGATTTTGCTTTTTCAAGAATTCTTAGCAAAGGACTCTTGGCAGGTTCTTCTAACCCAGCTAACCTTTTAATTCTGTCTTCATTGTGTAATGCTACTGTTGTTAAGTATGAGAAAGGTGTTGATGTGACTGAAGATACTAATAGTAATCCTTTTAGATTCTCCACTCCGAATACATTTAGATTGGTAATCCCACTATAAACTCCTAACCCAAAATAAAACGTCATGTTCCCCAACAAGTTTATAATGCCTCTGCGTGCTATATCTTTATTTTCATTATCAATCTGTTTTATCTTTTCTGCTAACTTAACTCCTTCTAACTTTTTATCCAAGGACATTTTCTCACCTTTACTGTTGTTTTTACTGTTGTGTAGTGCTGTTATTTAAACTTTTTGTTTGAAATCTTTTGTTCTCATAACTTTTATGTTCTTCTCCTTTGAAATCTCTTCAACTACCCTGACAATTCTTTCCTTCTCCTTTTTCATTCCTTTCCAATCGAGGATTATTAAAGAGGGCTTTGGCAGTGTTTTGCTTATCATCTGCAGTATCATTTCCTTGTTGAGTTCAGGTAAATTATAATGGGCGCAGACATGTCCTAATCCTATGTTCGTGTTGAGGATTATCTTCTTGAAGTTTGTTGTTGTGTGCGGCCCTCCAATGCCTATTGCTGATACACACGGTTTAGGATGCTGAAGTGTTTTCATGAGCGCTGTGGCGACTATTAATCCTGCTTTCTCATTGCTCCACTCTTTTTCTGTTGAACCTATCTCTATAAAGAATGAGGGCTTGTTCATCTCTGGACCGTGATGTGTGACTTCTTGAACTACATCAAAATTTATGGAGTTTAACTCGTTTAAGTTTATTAAGGCCTGCTTTAAGTAGCATGCTGGACTTATACTTATACTTTTATCTTTACCGCCGAGCTCAGCTTTTCCTATGTTGCCTTGAGTATGGACGCATAAACTGGGTATTCCCGATTTTGATTTGTGCCTTGTTACAAAAACGAACAGTTCTGCATTTATCTTACTGTCAATATTCTCTGCGTTTATCGAGTCAGAATTTATTGTGTATAATTTGATGTTTTTTCCCTTATTCAGACCTTCCAATGAGTAAACTTCATTGCTGTCAAACTCTCCTTCTTGTTTCTTAAAGGGAAACAGCTTTATTAAGGACCTTTTTATGTTTAATCCTGCTGTGTCTTGGTTTGATGCTATTATCGCTACATTGTTGAACATAGTATTGAGTATTCTCTTTAAGGATAAAAATTTATTGATGCGATTATCAATTAAGAATATATTTTTAATGGTTTAATCAAATTTTTAATAATACTTAAATAGGGCTTATATTACCTTCTAATTATGTGTGGTATTATTGGTTATAAATCAAGTACAGCAAAAGAAGTAAACAGTATTCTGATTGATGGATTAAAAAGGTTGGAATACAGAGGCTACGACTCCTTTGGTATAGCTTGGATGAATACCAATACTAAAAGTTTTGATATTGTGAAGAAGAAAGGAAAGATAAGTAGTTTTAGCATGGATAAAGAAGCTTACTCGCCGATGGGTTTTGGGCACACGAGGTGGGCAACTCACGGAAGAGTTAATGAAATTAACACTCATCCTCATTTCTCAAACAATAGAAAAGTAGGAGTTGTTCATAATGGAATTATAGAGAACTTTCAAGAGTTGAGAGATTTTCTAGTAAAAGAACATTTTACTTTTTATAGTGAAACTGACACAGAGGTTATTCCTAATC
>WAPY01000027.1 GCA_015520525.1 Candidatus Woesearchaeota archaeon | reverse complement strand
ATCTCAAAGTATGAGAAGAATTTCTTCGAGAGTTTTATTAAGTATGTTCTCCCGCTTTTCTCTTTGGTTATGAAGCCTTCCTCTTCAAGTGTCTTTATGTCATCGTAGGCTTTGTTTGTTCTTATTTTTATGACTTCTGATTGAAGGACTGGAGCTTTCCAAGCAATAACTGCTAAGGTTTCAATTATGGACTTGTTAAGTTCTGTCTGCGGAACCACTTTCCTAACCGTTTCGGAGTATTTCTGCCTTACTGTAAGCTTCCATCCTTTATTCTTATCATTTATAAGCTCTAAAGCAGTATCCGAATTTTCATATTTTTTTGATAGAAATACTAACGCTTCTTTCACTGATTTTTCTTTAAGCCTGCAGAGTCTTGACAGTTCATTCTCCGTCATCCACCTTCCTGATGAGAATAACACTGCCTCAACTTGTTTAGCTGCTTCTTCCGCACTTACCTCTCTTTTGGCAACCCTCATAAATAACACCGAGAATTTATTTTACTTTAAAATAACCATCTTCTTCTACTATGAAACCCTGCTTAACCCAACTTCTAAGCAGTGGAAGAAGCTGGTCTTTATTTACTCCTATAAACCTTGACACTGCTTCAGCATTCATAGATTTATCCTTTGATCTTGAGATTGTTAGTATAACAAGATTTCTTAATGATTTCTCTAAGTTGTTGTTCAAGATTTTATTCTTCTGCTTCTCAACCTGCAATTCTTCGTTGAGTTTGTGGAGTTTTGCGAGCAAGCCAGTTAAGAATTCTGTTAAAAACCTTGCTTCAGTTGTTAATGCTGGTGGTTCAAGTATTTCTATTGAAGTTGGAAGATTCTCAAAGCAGAACGCAACAACATCATTTAAGCTCTTAAATTGAAGCTCAAGCTCAGTAAAAGCTGTGAACATGCCTTCATTCTCTTCCGGCTCAAAGAATTCTTTTTTTACAACAATTATATTCTCCTTGTTCTCAATTCCGTTGACAATGAGCTTTAATGTTGACGACACATACTCTTTTGGCTTTCCCAATATTTCAATTATCGCCCTTGCAGTTATTGGATTTTCAAATTCCTTGCTCATGGTTTAAAGAATAAGAGAACAATTTAAAAAGCTTTTGTTTGTTGTTATTCTACTCTATGCTTTTCTTCAGTATGTCAATCGCTTTGTTTCCGAGCATCAAAAGGAAGGACGCTAGTTTTGGTCCGTGGTCTTTGTTCAACAGGATGGAATACATAAGTTTAAAAAAGTCTCTTGTTTTTATCCCTTCCTGTTGGCAGATCTCATAAAACTTTTGGTGGAGTTCTTTGTCTGAAAGGTTGTTCTTAACAGCCGATTTTAATTCGTCCAAAACTTTTGAGACAACCTCCTTTTCCTTATCACTCAGTTTTATCTGACTTGCCTCTTGAAGTGTAAATTTATATCTTTCAGGAGCATACTTTTCAACCCAAACTTTCGCATACTTTAATCGTCTCGCAATTCTCTCTTCATTTTCAGGTTGGTAATGCCCTGTCTTTTTCAGTATATTTATTGCCTGCTCTTCAGATTGTGTTATTTGAGACAGAACAACTGCGTATGAAAAGTTCATCTTCATGGGAAGCTTAGGCAAATTTATGACAGATATTTCATACAACCTTTTAAGATGAGCTTCTTCTTTTTCATTATCAAGTTTTAACTCTCCAAAGTAAACTCTCTCTGCTTTGTCATAGTCATCATACAGAACCGGCAGGTCCTTCCAGGAGAAGCTTCTCGTCTTCATTAATCTCTTGTTGTAAAAAAACCTTAACAAATCGGGAGGTGCGACTTCAAGCCAATCTCTTGGATAAACAACATTGCCAAGAGAAGCGGACATCTTAACCCCGTCGATGAGAAGATGTTCATAGAATATTGGTTCAGGCATGGGATAATCAAACACCTTTTCAGCAATCTCCGCATTTATCCAGAAGGCTGAATTTGGAACAGCGTACTCCTTACCCGCTCCCTCACTGACGACACCCCAAAGAGCCCACTGAGCAGCCCATTCCGTTTTCCACATGAGCTTTCCTTCATCTTCCAGCGGATCCGCCCATCCTTCATAGCCGCATCCTTTAGCAACTGATGATTTAAAATGGTAATCTGAGCATACATAATGAACTTTTCCATTCTTAACTTCCAAAACTTTTGTCGTCTCAAGCTTCCCGCATTTCTTGCATATGGGCTTCCAAGGACTCCAGCCTTCCGGAAGTTTATTATCCCTGTATTTGTTAAGTATTTGCCTTATTAGTTCAGAATTTTCAACAGCCTTTTTTATGAATGGTTTGAATGTTCCCTTTTTATACTCTTCACTCATTGAGTAAATCTCAACATCATCATGCAAGAATTTTTTTATGTCTTTCATATATTCTTCTTTGAAATGTTCCGCGTAGCTGTCGTGGCATCCAAATGGGTCGGGAACTTTTGTTACGGGCATTCCAATATACTGCTCAAACTCCTTCGGCACTCCTTTTGGAATCTTCCTCAAAGGGTCCATATCTTCAGCAACCCAAATTAATTTAGCATTAACTCCCTTATCCTTTAAGGCTCTGTAGACTGAATCTCCTCTTATGCTGTCGCTCAACCTTCCAATATGAAGAACTCCCGACAATGAAGCAGATGTTTTAACCACAAAAACAGAGGGTTTTTTTATTTCTTTATCAAGGTAATGGTACTTTTTCCTGTTTATAATTTTATCAGCTAAACTGTCCGCCCAAAACAAAGATTCTTTTTCTCCTGCGTTTTCCATAAGGGGTAGATTCAAAAGAGCAATATAAATGTTTCGACGATATTGAAATCTTCTGCTTTAGCAAAATTTTAATACTTGCAGATACTTCTCTGTTCGGGCCTGTAGCATAACCTGGATAGTGCGTCCGGCTTCGGACCGGATAATCAGGGTTCAAATCCCTGCAGGCTCGTATTCTATAATTAAGTTAGGCCAAAATGAGCAAGTTCAGAAATTGAATTTTAAATAAATAAAAAGAAAAGATTGCACTTTATTGCTTTATTTGTTTACTCACTCTTTTTTCTCAATGTTATTTCAATAGTTGATACTCTAACCTGCTTTCCTTCTTTGTTCTCAAATTCTTCTGAGTCAATCTTTATGTTGCTAACTTCAACTTTTCCGTTTAAGAACCTCTTTGAAGCAACTTCCGCTATATCAACTGCTCTGCTTATGAATTTTCCTCTCGCTTTTATTACTACTTCTTCTGCGTCTTTAGTTGTGAACTGCATAACAACTGCTGTTACATAGTTCATAAAGGCTTTGTTCCCAACAAATATTGAGTTGTCTGCTGACATTTTTCATTCCTCCTTAGATAATTTCTTTTTCTTTCTTCAACCTAGTAATGTAACCTGCAATAGCATTCCTCAACTTCTTAGAACGGATTTGAATAATCTCATTGAGGATTTTCTTATTTTCCTCATAGTCCTCAGTGATCTTATCCTTGTTCAAGTCGTAAATCTCAGTTGAAACCCTCTTTATTAAAGTCGTTTTTATCCTCCCCATAATCGCAAGGAGTTACAATTCAATATTTAAATGTTTCTGTTTGCTGCCTAAAATTTTAAGAATTGAGCAGTTAGCTACTTTTTTCTATAATCTCCACATTAAGAACATTGTTTATCATTCTTATCTCAGATGCTAAATCTTCTAGTATGCTTTTGTCAAATAAGGCTATCTCAATATCAAGGAGAGCTTTGTTTCCAGTTGATCTGCTCTTGACTGAGTCTATATTTATATTCCTTTTCGCAATAGTGTTCAGTATGTCAACAATTAAACCAACCCTGTCAATAAAGCTAATTCTTAGTATGAACTTCTTCAGATTTTCTCTTGGCTTCCAAGATAGTATGAACCTCTGCTTTTCAGATATTGCGTATTGGTTGGCGCAGTTCTTTTTGTGAACAACCAATCTTCCGTCTTTGGTTTTTATGCCTATTATTTCATCTCCATATTTGGGATTGCAGCATTTAGCAAGGTGAACCTTTGATTTTTTGAACCCCTTTAAGTCAAGGAGGTCTATTAATTCTTTTTCGGTTAACCCCTTTTCCTCTGAGGATTTAAGCTCATCCTTCTTAATTCCCAACGCTTTTCTTATTTTGGCAGCCGCGCTCCTTGTTTTAACAAACCTAAGCCACGACCTTGAAGGCTTGGCATTTTTTTTAGTCAGTATCTCAACCACATCTCCGCTTTCAAGTTTGTAATCAAGGCTTACCAATCGGCCGTTAACTTTTGCCTTGCTGCAATGGTTTCCAAGCTCTGTGTGAACGGCATAAGCGAAATCCAAAGGAGTGGAACCTTCTTTTAGAATTATTGGGTCTC
This sequence comes from Candidatus Woesearchaeota archaeon, assembly GCA_015520525.1. Lineage (GTDB taxonomy): Archaea > Nanobdellota > Nanobdellia > Woesearchaeales > WAPY01 > WAPY01. Next base: position 1,521 of record WAPY01000027.1, on the reverse strand, counting down.
CCTTCGGAGTTAGGACAACAATTTCATCTTCGAATAAGTCAACTTTTAAATCATCAACGAATTGCTTGGCGTTCTCAGCATCCTTCAGCCAGGTAAGTATCCTCTTGAGCCAGTTTATTCTTTGGTCGAACTGTTTGTCTCTCTCTGTTCCTTTATATCTCCAGTGCGCCGCAATTCCATCTTCAGCTTCATAGTGCATTTTTAAGGTTCTTATCTGGACTTCAACAGGTCTTTTGTCAAATAAAATAACCGTGTGCAAAGATTGGTAGCCATTGGCTTTTGGCATTGCAATATAATCCTTAAATCTTCCAATTAAAGGCTTGTACTTTGAGTGTATGAACCCTAAAACTCTGTAGCATTCTTCAACAGAATGAGTGATTATTCTAGCGGCAAATAAGTCGTATATTTCCTCAAATCTCTTATTCTTTCTTATCATCTTCCTATAAACACTGTAGAATGACTTTGCACGGCCTGTAACTATAACATCAAATCCTGCTTTTTTTAATTCCCGAGAAAACTCATCAACCATCTTTTTTACAAAAGCAGTTCTCTCCTCTTTTTTCATACCAATCTTTCTTTTTATGTCCTCATAAGCTTTAGGATTAAGGTATTTTAAGCAGAGGTCTTCAAGCTCAGATTTTATTCTTGATATTCCAAGTTTGTATGCTATAGGAACATAAATTTCCAAGGTCTCTTTAGCAATTCTAATCTGCTTGTCCCTCGGCATATACCTCAATGTTCTCATGTTATGAAGTCTATCTGCAAGTTTAACTATTATTACTCTGAAATCCTTTGATGTGGCAAGTATGACCTTTCTGATATTCTCTGCAGCCTTGTCCTCCTGGGCAAACTTTATGTTTTGAATTTTTGTAACAGCCTCAACAATACTGAGAACTTCCTTACCAAAGTTTTCCTCAATAACCTTAGGCTTTAAATTGGTGTCTTCTAAAGTGTCGTGAAGGAGGGCAGAAACAACTGTAACCGTGTCGCTCTTCAAAGTTGCAGTAATGTATGCTACTTCAGTTAAATGTATGAAATAATCATCTTTAGATTCTCTCCTCTGGCCCTCATGAGCTTTCTTGGCAATGTCATAAGCTTTGCTAATAAGATTCAAATCAACCTTTGGGTCCTCTCCTTTTATCTTTTTAAGGAATTCATCCTTACTAAGTCCTTTTGTAACTTCAACATATGACATGGGAAATGAGAGGTAGCATCTGTAGTATTAAAAACTTGTTAAAATTTAGAAGGAAAATAAGTCCCCGCCCCCGGGGTCGAACCGGGAACCTTCCGGTGACTACTCCGACTATCCTACTTTCATCCTATCACATAGTGACTGTCTGTAGGAATCTACAGCCGGACGCTCCACCATTGAGCTAGGCGGGGTTGATTTCCTGCTAAAGAGAGTAGGATTGACATTGTATATAAACTTTTTTGTTATTAAACAGAATCTTTGCTGTTCAAATCTTCAAATTTTAATTGGAGTAATCTTTTTAGTTCTGTCAGAAATTGCAAGTAGTTTTG
>WAPY01000026.1 GCA_015520525.1 Candidatus Woesearchaeota archaeon | reverse complement strand
TCCCTAAGGCGGATGATTTACTCGATAAAGCCTTTAGGAGAACCAAGAGGAAGGTTAAAGACAGCGAGAAGATTTCTTCATTCTGCTCCACTTTATCTTCGGATTTGCTTAAGATAAGCTTGAACTTTCCGAACCTTGATAATTTGTCTGATTTTTATAAACAGCTTGTTGATTATACCGTCGGTGTTGTCAAGTTAAAGAAGGCTTTGAACAATGTTCATTGGGCTTCTAGGAAGATAAGTCAGTTGTGCAGGCAGTTGAAGAATAAAAACGCTGTCTTCGGCAGAGTGTCATCTATTGTTAACCACATATCTAAGGATTTATCTTTTCTTGACAATGCTCGAAAGAAGTTTGATTCGTTTCCAAAGATTAAGGACATGTTCACTGTTTGCATCACTGGATTTCCCAATGTCGGCAAGACAACTCTTTTATCTTTAATCACAAAATCAGTTCCTGAGATAAAGCCCTACGCTTTCACGACGAAGCGTTTGAATTCTGCTTATCTCTCGAGCAATTCAGTGGAGGTTCAGTTTTTGGATACTCCTGGAACTCTCAACAGGAAGGACAAGATGAACAACATTGAGCTTCAAAGTTTTTTGGCTATGAAGTTTGCCTCCGATTTGATTGTTTTCGTCATGGACCCAACATTTGACATTCATATGCAGTTTGAGCTTTTGAAGAGGATTCTCTCCTTTAAGAAGGAGGTTGTTGTTTTCATAAGCAAGTCTGATATTGTTGATTCCTCAATTGTTGAGGATATTAAAAGTAAAGTTAACTCTTTAAGGAATAATTATAAGAACCTTGTTTCAGTGACTTCAGACGGTGAGGAGCTTAAAAAGATAGTATTGAATAATGCTAAGGAGCATTATAGAAGGTTGCTTTTCGAGTGATTCTTTTTCTTGTCGTTCAACTCTTCGAATGTTTTCTCAATGTCAATTATGTATTTGCCGTCGCCGATTTTGTAGATTAATGGTTTCCCCTCGAATAATTTTACAAGGTCAAGCTCATACTTGCCCGGCTTTCTTATTCTTATGCTTTCGAAGTCGAGAATAACAGGTTGGTCTTGGTCCGGACCGACTAAGTCCATAACATCCTTCTCTATCTGTTTCTTCTCCTCTTCTGTAAGCTTTGATGTGGCTTTCTTCAACTCTTCAAGTTTATCCTTTTTTATGTAAAAGAAAAGCTTGCTTCCGCAGCTGCATCCTGTTAGAAGCTCTGGAGCGTTGTCTGGGTATATCTTTCCGCATCTTACGCATTGGTGTGGCATAAATTAAGAATTCTTAGTTTATTTATAACCTTTTTTATTTTTACTTCTTTTTCTTGTTCTTCTTTCTCTCTTCGTTCTCCTTCATGAGAAGCTCTATCTTATGGGGGTCTTGTTTTATCTCTTTTATTATGCTTGCAGGCCCTATTATTGTAAATCCTGGCTTGTAGCCGAGCATTATGTTGACTAACTTTGTCCTTATTTTATTCCATGTTGACTCATTGTTCTCAGCGTCTATTATTGCGAACTCTATTCCCTTAAATTCATCGTCGATTTCTTCCATGTTCATCTTTATAAGCTCAGCTTCCTCTTGAGGCTTTAGTCTTCCTTCTAGGAGAACGATTTTGTCATCCTTCGCCATTTTAAGAAGCTTCCTCAGTCTACCTAAAGAACTTAAATCCTTTATATCCGAGTATCTGACAAACTCAATTATCATTTTAAGCTACCTCAAACAGAGCTTTGTAAAATTCGTCAATATTATCCCCATACTTGGCTGAAATTCCGACAACTTTATACTGGGGGAAAGCTGCCTCTATCTTCTTTATGTTTGATTTCTTTAAATCGATCTTGTTGGCTACCACTATTACAGGTATCTTCCTCGCTTCAAGGTTTCCTATTATTGTTAAATTAACTTGAGTATAAGGATCTTTTGTTGAGTCAAGGACGACTATAACTACATCCATGTTGTCGAGCCATCTTATAGCATCTATAACTCCCTTTGTCGCTTCTTTAGCTCTCTTCTTTGCTTCGCTCTCCTTCATTCCCGCTTTCAAGAATTCTTCATAGTCAATCTTTGTTGCTATTCCTGGAGTGTCGACAAGATTAAAAGATAACTCTTTGTTGCCTGATTTTATGTGAATTTGCTCCTTAATCTGAATTTCTCTCGTCTCATGGGCTATGTTAGAAACCTTTCCCATATCTTCGCCGAGCCAATCTTGGCATATCCTATTTGCCAAGGTAGTTTTTCCCCCGTTTGGAGGTCCGTAAAGGCCTATCTTAAGATGTTTTTTCTTTTTGAATATCCTGTTCAAGAATCTTTTGAATATGTTAAATAATTGCATGTCGAAAAGCAGAGTTGCTTCATTTAAATATTTTTCTTTTTCTAACCGAAGAAGCCTTTTATAAACAGATTAACCAATTCTAACAAATTTATTAAGATTGTTATCTCTTACAGGTAGTGAATAATAGAAAGATTTATATACCACTAATTCTTTCCATCTAAGTATGGTAAAAGAAGTAAAATATGGCGTAATATCTGATGTTCATACTCATCCGGAGAATGTTTCTCTGGCTATTGAAGTGCTGAAAAATTTAGGTGTGGAGAAACTTCTAATAAATGGTGATATTGGGAATAGACAAGAAACTCTTGAGAAAAGTCAAGATTATGTTACAAAAATACTTAAATCAGTTGGGAATAGTGGACTTGAATCCTATGTTCAGCCGGGAAGCCATGAGAGTTTTCTTGCTTTTGATCCAGTAGTTGATTATTTTGCAAGCAAATACTCAAATATTATTAAAATAGATAAACCGTTGGGAGTGAAAGATGGAGACCATTACTTAATATTTCTTCCAGGCTCAGATTGGAATGCTAATGGAGGAGAATATCACATTGGAAATGCTGAAAAAATCCCCAGTGGGGCATATGTAAGAATAAATGGAGAGTTAATGACCCTCGAAGATTTTGTGAAAAATCATTATTCTTTGCAAATGAATGGCGTAGAGGGTATTATGAAATATGCTAACATGAACGATTTGAGAAGAATAGTGACTGACCCTGATAAGAGCATTATTGTCTGCCATGTTCCAAGGAAATTTAACAATCTGGAAGAAGCGGTGGATATGGCCATTTTTGGAGAGGCACAACAAACTTTCTCTTTAAATGGATATACTGTTGAGAAAGGTTCTATTTTTCCTGGACCAATAGGCGCCCAATTAGCAATGGGAGGCTATCCAGTAAAAGTGAGAAATGAAAACAGGGGGAATGAGGATCTTAAGTCTTTGTATGAGGAACTTGGAATAACTAAAGCAGTCAGTGGTCATTTCCATGAAAGTGGGCATAGAGCAAATGATACTAAAGGCAATCATGTCTCTGAAGGAGAGTTTGTAAAGGAATTATTTTGGAATTCTGGTTGGTTTGATGCTGGTCAAACAGGTATTCTAACTGTTAAAGATGGGAAAGTAAAATATGAGAATATCAATCTTGGGGATTATTTAAGGCAAGCGTAAACTATCCTTCTTTGTTTAAGAATTTGCTCCAGTGTGATAAACAATTTTCTTGTTAACAATTATGAAAAGCTTACGACTTTTGCAAAATCTTTTATCAGGATTGGCTCATAATATGAATTGAATTTTTTTAGGTCTGATATTTTTTGATGCTTATAAATTTATATCATACTAACTTAAATTCTTATTAGACAAACAGATAATTGTCCATTAAGAAAGAGCTGTTTTGTATATTTATAATTTTGGAACTTGTTTTTAATTTCTTTTCTTCCCTTAACCACTCTCTTATGATTGTAAAATATTAAAAAGTTTCATCATACTTTTTTATTATG
>WAPY01000025.1 GCA_015520525.1 Candidatus Woesearchaeota archaeon | reverse complement strand
ATATGAGGAGAGAATAAAAGAAGAGAAGGAGAATACTTTCTTCGTATGTCCAAACAACTGCGTCAGATTAACATTCGATGAAGCTTTAAATTATAATTTTAGATGCCCCGAATGTGGAGAAGTTCTAAAAGAAGACAACGACAAAGAATTGATAAATAAATTAGAGAAGAGGAAGAAAGAATTAGAAGAGGAAATAAGAAATGTCGAAAACGAGCTCAGAAGTATTGACGAGAAAAAAGAGAAAGAGCGCGCACGCAAATTAAAAAACGAGGAGAAAAAGAAAGAGAACAAAAAGAAGTTGGTAAAGAAGAAGGAAGGAAAGAAAATACAGGGAGACAATAAAGCAACTAAGAAGAGCATCAGAGTGAAAGAGACGAGCGATAAGAAGAAAAGCGAGAAGGGAAAAAGCAGGAACAAAAAAGAGAAGATAGTTTCAAAAAAGAAGAGAGAATCAAAGAAGAAGATAAAAGCGAAGAACAAACAAGTGAGAAAAAAAAAACAAAAAAAACAAAAGAGTACAAGGGTAAAAAGAAGCAAGAAGGAAATTGAGAAGAAGAGAACAACAAAAAGAAAGAACAACAGAACACCAAAGAAAAGAATCAATAAGAGACACGCAGGGAAGAAAAATAAAACAGCGAAGAAAAATCCATATAAAAGGAAAAATAAAACATTGAAGACGAGAAAAAAGAGCAAAAGCCAGAAAAGTTTAATTCACAGGATAATCAGAAAAATAAAGGAGTTATAAAGACTTCAAGAAGAGCAGCTACAAAAATAAAAATTAGAGATAATAAAATTAAATCTGTGCTGTCATCCAAAACCTTGTAGAACCTCTTCGTTCTAAAATCATCATTAACAACAGCTGTAGATATTAAACTTCCGGCGAGGCCAGCAAGGAGATAAGCAGTTATTTCAGGAATACCATGAATAGAGTATCTAAGAAGGGACAATGTTCCAACAGCAAAATAAGAGGATAAAGAAGGAGCCATTTTAGACAAAGATTCTCTAAAAAAATTTCCCATAGCGGCTCCAAGAACAGAAGCGTTCCATGAAAGAATAAAAATAGCTCCAGAGCCGTAAAGAAAAGAAAACAAGAGGCAGAAAGCCAAAACTTTTATGTTGTTGAACAAGATGCTGAAGAAAGCCCCTTGGAGAGAAATATAATTTCCTGTGGCAGGACCAACAGACTGAATTGTGCTTATTTGAGCGGAGAACAACTGATTAACATAAGAAGATGGAAGAAAGGAGTAAAGAATGAAGAAACCAAGGGAAAAACCAAGAAACAAAAACAGAACAAACCAAACAAAAAGCTTGTGATGCTCCATAATATGATGCTCGTCAGAATACTTTAAATCAACTTTCTCCTCAAACTTAATGGCGTCATAAACTAAAGGCAGAGAAGCGACAACAACCAAAAGAACAGAAACTATGCTAGCACTCTCCGGGAAAAGAACCAACGAAAGAAAAGCCGCGACGAAGACATAAATTGATCCTGAAACCAAAGCCTCCCAAGGCTTCCTCTCAACAGACAGAACCTTCAAACCCTCCAAAACCATAAACACACTGAGGAAAGAAGTTTTTAAAAAACTTTTGAGCAATTTCTGAGGAGTAAGTGTAAAATAGAAGAAGGAACAAAAGCAGATAAACACAAAATTTAAAAAGAAACGCTTAAGCTTAATGAATATGAATTACGAGGAGATGCTGAATCGGGCTGAAGAGAAGATACCTGAAAAGATAAATGAGACCGCAAGATTTGAAGTTCCGAAGGTAAAAGGACATATACAAGGAAACAGAACCATAATAAGCAACTTTGGAAGCATAGCATCAACCTTGGATAGGAAACCCGAGCATCTGATGAAATTTATACTAAAAGAACTCGCAACTCCTGGAGAGCTTCACCACGGCACATTAATTCTTGGGAGAAAAGTTTCAGCAGTTCAAATAAATGAGAAAATAAAAAAATACACGAGAATATATGTATTCTGCCCAGTGTGCGGAAAACCTGATACAAAGCTTGAGAAGGAAGGCAACATGTGGTTTATAAGGTGTCTAGCCTGCGGAGCTAAAAGGCCCGTTCCAAGAATATAATTTACTTAAGAGCGTCATTAACATAATAAGCGTAAGGCACATTTTTTATTCTAAAAACAAGTTCTTTTGATATCAAATTATTGTCCAAGGCAAGCTTGACAGAATGCTCACCGACCAAATTCATTATGTAAGCCTCCTTCATTAAAGACTCAACAACATCATTGGGAGTTAAATCGCCCCTGTAGAAACTCTTCGACAAATCAAGAACTATATTTTTATCCTCAAAAACCAAACCAACAAGCTCAGGATCACAAACCGCAAGTATCAACCGCCCATTATCAAAATGCTTCTTAACAATTAACATCCTCCCACCTCAACCGAACCATTTCTTCAATGATTCCTGCTTATTCTCATCCTTACCGAACATTGATTCAATCATAAACTTTGTAACTTCCAAACTTTCCTTTGTGTAATCATCCAAATCATAATTTTTAACAAGCTCCAAACTAGGCTCCAAATACTTCATAACAGAACCTTCAGATATTGTGAAAATAATCTTGCCGCCGCAAGCGTCGCACCGTCCATTCAAAGGAAACCTCCTGAATTTTTTGTTGCAATTGACACACCTGAAACCCTGCTTGGAGAACTTTCTCAAATTTCCGCGGATGTCCTTTAAGAGATGTTTGTTGATAACCAAACTCGCCACATCACCAGAGTTGACAGCCCTGACAATTTCAGCGACATGCATCTGCCCTTTAATTTTATCCTTCATCGTCGGCAGAGTCTTGTAAGCCGAGCACAAGGTTCCATTGTTTATGTTCTCAGTGTCGTGGGTAAAGCCCATGTGCTCATACTGCAAAGGAGTGTTAAGACGATCCCCAACCTTGTCGATCTTAACCTCCCAAGGCTGTTTATACTCCAAAGCAGCTTCGTAAAGCTCCAAAGGATAAGAGAAAACGGTCTCCATCTTATGAACCATATCATCAACTTCACTCGGATTGAGGATGGATGTCAAAACTAAAGGAGCGTCCATAGTTCTAGCTCCTCTAGTGTCAGGAAGATACTGCCTGGAAAAGTTGAGAAGAGCATCCTCTAAAAGAATAACACAAGCTTCATCGCCATCACAATCCCTACGCATAGCAGCATGATAAAGAGGATGAGCGAGCATAGCTTGAAGGTGAGAAAAACCTATGATTCTTCCTAAAATCCCTGCAGAAGTATGAGGAGCCAAGCCTATGACTAAATGACCAACCAGATCAGAAGGAGATTTAAGATTATAAAAAGGTTCAACCCCATACAATTTTTCCAACTCCTCATCAACGAACTTTGAAACTCTAAAGAGAACAGAATCTGCAGCCTCCTCAACAATCGCCTTACCTGGAAGTATAACATCCTGAGGCTTCAACTCCAAAATTTGATCATCCGAAACTAAAGGATTGCCGTAAACATCCTTATCATAACCCAAAGATATTAATTTCTCAACAGGAACAGAAATTTCCTTAGGTTTAAAATGAGTTATGGGGAGTTCGGTCATGTCAAAACGAGTCGTGCCGTCCTTATTAACATAAATATCATACTTCGCTCTGAGAATTCCTTTAATCAAATTCTCAGGAGTGTGATCCTTATTTGAAGTTCCTCTAACCCCCTTTATTAAGTCAGGATAAACCTTATCTCCAATCTTGTCAAGAGCATACTTAAAATAATGCTTTATGTCAATCTTTTGAACCTTATGAGTGGAAAGCCTGCCCTCACAGTTGGGATCAAAAGTTTCAACACCATCGCACAAATACTTTCTTTTTGTTTTTGAACCGCAAACTTCACACACAGGGTAAATTGTGTCCCTGTCGCATTTTGGACAATGATACATGGGGAAATCAGCTATGATAAAGCCTTTCTCAAGAGCAGATTGAAAAGACCTCATCCTGCCGCCAGAATCACCAACGGGAAATAATATGTGCGGGCTTCCAGTCAATTTTCTCATCTTGGCTTTCTCAGGCCTGCCCATCCTGGCTCCTATAAAAGTCCCTGCCTTGTCCCTTATTTTAAACAACAACCCATCGACAACTTCGAGGAGATTTTCAGATGATGAAAGTTTAGCAAGCAAGCTGTCAACGTGCTTTCTCCTCAAATTTTCATCTTCAAAAGAATCCTTTGAAAAGCCGAAAGAATAAAACAGCGAAGAAGCGTAGTCCCCTTTAACAAAAATCTTTTCATTGGCAACCAAAGAATGAGGGACGCCTAAAAGCTCAAGAGCCCTCTTAACATCTCTTGATTTCTTGAAAAGCAACTTTCTAAGCTTAAAGAATGAGAGTCCATTAAAAGAAAACAGTTCTTCATCAAATTCTGCAGAAGCGGAATTAAATGATTCTATCAAAGCTTTAGACAAATCAGCATCAACTTGAGAATAATAATGAGTGAATTCAGGCTCTAAAGGAACGCCAAACATTAAAGATAATTTCGCAGAATCCTCAAAAGGGATTATTACATGAAGAGGGTCTTTAAGAAAAGAGTTTAAAGAATCAAAATTAAGATTGTTCTCCCTGCAGAATTTTGAGAAAGATTCATTTGATGAGTAATCAATTTTATGCTCGTCAAAAGCCTTTTTAATTTCTAAAACATACCATTCAGGACAATAACCCACAGGCACAAGTTTATGGCCTCTATCAAGAAAGTCGCCGTAAGATATTAAGATATCACCTAAGTAAATAACTTCCTTTATTTTATCCTTAACCCTCTTAGCCTCAACAACAGATTTTAATTTCAGAACAGTCCCATCATTCAACAAAACTGTCGGCGGTTCTAAAGTGTCGCAGGCGCTCATAGAAGCCGCCTTGCCTGGCCTCTCCAATTTAAGCTGAGTTCCAACAGCAATAAAATCATCCAAAACAACCATAGTAGAAGGATGAATGGAAGCTGCGGAGAAAGCGCTCGTTCTTGCATGGCCGTACCTCAACCTAAAACCTCCCGACCTAAGAGGGTAAGAGAAAACAGGCCTGCCTGCAACCAGATCAGCTATAAAAGTATAATCAGGAGTTATCTTCTTATGAGAATTCTCATCAGACTTTTTCTCTGAGGACTTGCCGGCTTCTGCCTTCTTCTTCTTCTGCAAATCAACAAATTCATAGAGAAAATCCCAATCCTCCAAACCAAAATCATGACCCCATTTCTTAATCTGCTTCAAAAGTTTTGGAGCCTTCAAAGCAATCATAGACATAACTAAAGCAACTCCCCCGCGAATCTTGTTTGTCTCAACACGAGGCAGGTTCTTAAAGTTGGAAACATCCATGGACTCAGTGGGATCACCGCTGACTTCAACAGGAAGATGGCTTGCGAGGAATAAAATTTCTTCATCACTCGGCCTATACTGCAAGTTGGTAACACGCTCATGATAATCAGTCAACTCAACAACATACCTCTTCGCCTCGTTTTCATCAGGGTCATAAGAAGAGTAGCCGAAACTTTTAGCAACATAATCTGTCAGTAAAACTGAGAACGCCGACGCAGTTCCGCCTGCGCCTCTGATAGGCCCGGCATAATAAACAGCTATGTACTCCTTGCCGTCCCTGCGCTTTTTTATCTTGATACCAACAAGACCTTCAAGCGGAGCCGCAACAACACCAACAGTATGGTAAGTGAATCCTGTTCTTATTCCCACTTCTAAAGCTTCCTTTCGTGAGGAGAACTTGCAGAACTTCTCATGGGCGACTTCCTTCGCAATAATTAAAGCAACCCTCCAATCCAAAGGAGAATACTGCTTCTCCAACTCAACAATTCTATCAGTAACTCCTGAGCCTACAAGCTGAGGGGCAACAGCAGATATTAAACCCTCCACACGCTGAGCCATGTTTTTAGCGATAGGGATATTAACAGAGTCTTCAGGGTCATAGCCTTTCTTACGAGCTTCTGTAGCCACAGAGTAAGCTTTATCAAGGTTCTTCGTCAAATAATCAAAATATTCCTTCATTTTTTCACTTGCTATTATCAAATAAACCACCTACTTATTTGAGGAAAATTTCAAAATTTTAAATTTTCTAGTTTTTAAATTAACAATTGGAACTCGCGAAGGTTCGGGATGATGCCCCACCTTCTCTTGAAAGGCAGTCCTCGCCTGCCAGCAGCTCCCACAAACCAATGTAACATTCTTATAATTTGAAATTGAAGTTTTATGAATGTGACCGCTTACAAAAAAATCAGGAACTAAATCGATAACCATCGGGTCTTTATCATAAGCCGGCGCGAAAACAGAGGAGCCGTGCTCGGGAGCTAAATGCCTAAACTGCAATAAAAATTTCATTATAGCTTCAGGATTATCATAGCCGCCTTGAGCGATAATTTTGGGGATTGTAGCGACATAATAATCAAAGCTGAAACCATGATAAAGCAAAACATTGAAACCTGGAAAATTTGGAGAGGAATGAATGTTAACATAAGAAGGGTTGCTCAAGAGAAAAGCATTTTCTAATTCATAAAGAGGAGCCGCAAATTTTTTAGGGAGAGGCGGTTGTGGTTCTGCAAGACGGTCAGCGTCGTGGTTTCCTGGAATTATAATAATCGCCTTGTCTTTTGGTATTTTATTCAAAAGCTCAGCAACTCCCTTATACTGCTCATAAATATCTGGAATTTTAAGGTCTGAATCTTGGCCTCTATAAATTCCCACACCATCCACTAAATCTCCTACAACAAAAATGTACTTCGTCTTTGAGGCAACTTCTCTCTGTTTCTCATCTCCAAGCTCGCCGCGAATCCATTGAATAAACCTGTTAAAATCATCCTCCAAAAATTTCTTTGAGCCATAATGAATATCCGATAAGAAAACAGCGTAAACATCTTCTGGGGCTTTTTTCATGGGCGCTTGAGGAATATCAGGAATAATAATAGAATTTGCGAAGAAGATTCTTCCATCTGAAGAACCTGAGAAGCCGACAACGGAATCAAGAGGAAGATTAACCGCAAGGTCATACATTTCTTTATTCTTACTCTTGACAATAACTTTAATTTCGCCGGTTGGGTCCTCAACCAAAAGAGAGATGGAAGTTCCTTTCTTGCTTTCAGTTTTCTCATCAACCATTGCAATAATAGAACATGGGGATCTGTCTCGAGAACTGAGAACCTTGCTTACGCTCTTTAAATGGGAGAGCTCCTGTCTATTCTTCAACAAGTTTTGAAGTTGATGATACCTTAAATTGTAATGCCTAACAAAATCTTTAAATTCTTTCTTACCTGCGTTTTCAGGATAACTTGCCAAAACCTTAACAGAATAACCTTCACCCTTTGAAGTGTCAAACAAAACTTTGTTAAGGTCAACCAGTTTCTTATATGAAGAATCGTCCAAGACAGTTATTCTTTTTTGTATTGCAAAATCAACAAAATTTTTTGACAAAACCACCTCCCCGTTAGAGATTTTATCAGCAAAGGATGGATTCACAAGAATGTTATGGCTAAAGAAAAAAGAAATTATCTCCTTCTTCGATTTTCCCAAGAAAAAATTATCAGCCATACTATCACTTTACGCCTAAAGATTCTTTCAAAATGTTTTCTATTTTTTTAGTTATTTCCTTTGATGTTGCAACAGTAATTTCCCTTGTTCTCCCGTACCTGCCTTTTGAGATGATTCTCGCATGAATAATACCAAGCATGTCCAATTCTCCAATAATATCTGAAACCCTCCTTTGAGTTAAAGGCCTCAAGTTAATAACATCGCAGAGTTTTTTATAAACATCATAAATATCTCCTGTGTAAAAAACAGGTTTGTTCTGGTT
>WAPY01000024.1 GCA_015520525.1 Candidatus Woesearchaeota archaeon | reverse complement strand
TTGAGGAGAAAAAGAACATTGAGGATATGAGGCTTCAGCTCTACTTGAAAGCCCACAACCTTGAGGATGCCTCAAGGTTGTGGGCTTTCAAGTAGAGCTGAAGCCTCATATCCTCAATGTTCTTTTTCTCCTCAATCAGTCTGTACTGTATTCTGAGCAGTTTTTCCTTCTTCTCTTCTAAAGCTCTTTCTCTTGCTTTAAGTTCGTCTTCTTTCTTCTTTATCCTCTTCTCTCTGACATCAAGTTCTTTCTTGAAGTTCTCATTTTTCTCAACTAATTTGTTGAATTCCTCCTCAAGCTTTGGAACTTTCTTCGACAGCCTTTTATACTCTGCTTTGAGCTTCGGCAGGTCTTTTATAAGTTTCTTGGCTTCTTCAAGTTTAGCCTCCCTCTTTTCAACATCCTTCTCTCTCTTGTTAAGCTCTTTCTCTTTGTCCTTCAACGCTTTCTCCCTTATGTTGAGCTCTTCCTTCTTCTTTGAAAGCTCCTCAAGTTCGCTGTCTATCTTCGTCTTCTTTGATTCTAGCTTGTCGATTTCTTTATCTATGAGAATTAGTTTTTTGTTGACTTCCTTCTCTCTGACTTCAAGCTCTTTCTCCCTCTCTTCAACTTCAAGAACTTTATCTATGACTTCCTCTTCTTTCTGCTCGAGCATCTGCCTGTCTTCATCAACAGCTTTTAATTTTTGAGCCAGCTCCGCATTCTTCTCATCGAGCTTTTCCTTGGCAATGTTGAGTTCGTTCGCCCTTTCAATTATCTCCTTTTCTTTCTCATTTAATTCTGCTTCTTTCTTGTCAAGCTCCTCTATCCTCTTGTCTATTATCTCCTTCTGAGCTGCGAAGTTTTTGGTTTGTTCATCAATCCTCGCCAAAAGCTCGTTTATCCTCTTCTTGTGCTTTTCAATCTCTTCAACGAGCCTTTTCCTCTCTTCTTCTAAGAGATTAACCTTCTTCTCGTAGCCGTTTATAATTATGTTCTGTTCTTTTATTCTCTCTTCTTTTTCTTTTAATTCTTCCTCATGCTTCAACTGCTGTTCGAACATCTGCTTCTCATAAACTTTTATCTTCTTCTTTAGCTCCGCTTCTCTGCTTTTGTTTTCTTTTCTTGGGAATTCGTGTGGTTTGATTAAAGAATTGTCATTTTGAATAAGCACCTTGTTGGCAGCTTCTTCTAATATTTTATCCTCAACAGCGTCGGGCGATTCTTCAGCCGGCTGAATCTCTTCTTCAGGCAGGGATTCTCCTTTTATTGCTTCTATTAACTCTTCTCTGCTCTTTGCCTTTCTCATCTTGTCAGCTAATGCTTTGTTGCCTAGAGATTTCTCAACCCAATCTGCAAAATCATTCTTCTCGGAATTGACATGATAAGAAAATGTGTCATCATCCATGAATTGAAGGAAGGCTAAGAGTTCGTCAAGGTTTTGAATCTTCTCTCCGCTTACAAGAGTCAAGTCTCTGCTGTGGTTCTCTTCCTTCTCTGCAGTCTGTTTTTTTAGGTCTTCAAGCAGAGAATTCAAAGAGTCCTGTTCGTTGTTTGGACTTTCAACCTCTTCTTTTTTCTCTTCTGTTTTTTTCCTCTTGAAAAGCCTTGCTAAGAAACCACTTTTCTTTTCTTTATTGTCATCAAGCCGAATATCTTGCGTTGAAATATTATTGTCTCCCATAACAATCCCCAGATTTAAGTTCGAGGATTGGTTTATATAATTTTGTTATTATTAAAAAATAGAAAAAGTAAACTGTTTAACCGACAGTTCGTCTAACATCAGTGACTTCTACAGAATCAACCCCCTTTATTTCTGAGAGTTTCTTCTCAATCTCACTTGTTCCGCCTAAACTTTCGTCTCTTATAAAATATATCATTACAGCGTTCAATCCGAAAGCTATTGGCTGAATCTCCACCTTGCCGACTTTACCCTTCATTTCTTCAATTATCTTGGTGGCTTCTCCTTTTATACTGTCTAAATTTATGCTCGGATCCTCCGGCATTATCCTCATAGTTACAACAACCTTTGCCATTTTTTCACCTACGGTCCTTCAAACCCACATACGGGGCACTTGTAAGGAGTTCCTTTTCTCCTGCATGTTGAACATCTAACTATCTCATACTTTCCACAATTAGGGCATAAAAATTTTACAGCCCCCCTCTCATTCGTAATCTCCTTGTGGCAGGATACGCACTTCATAATTATCACCTTTTAGAAAGGGAAGGATAATTATTTAAAAGTATTGTGGTTTAAATACTATGCTTCATAGCATCTATAATATCCTTGACGCCCGCGTCCGTTCTTATACTTAAGGGATTGAAGTGCGTTCTTGAAGCATTAAATCCTCTGCTCTTCAGAAGTTTTATTAATTTCTCCATCTTTACAAGTTTAAGCTTGAACTTTTGAGATAAAAGATGAAGATTAAAAGTATACGGCGAGTTTATGCCTGCTTCTTCCCTAATCATTTGAAGGACCTTTTCAGTCTCCTTGCTTAAAGGATAATTTCTTTTTGGAAGAATATTCTCTGTGAATTTCAAAAACTCTTCATCAAATAATTTTCCAGTGTAAAACTTTCCCGCAAATTTCATCCTGCCGCCGCAATAATCGCAAATTTCTCTGTTGAATAAACTTCTTGTTGTTTTCCTGTTTAAACAATTAGTGCAGTAAAGCAAAAATTCATGGTTCTTGAAGGGCCCATAAGCTCTTTCCCTTCCTTTTATAACTTGGAAGAAAGCTCCAAAGTGATGTTTATAATAATAGGTGATGATGGGCTTTAAGAGTCTGTCCTGCTTTGAACCCTCAATTTGGATTGCTCTAATTAAAATTCTCAATCCGAACTCATGCTTGAAATCAAAATTTTGAGGTACTGCATCATACCTTCTTACGCAGGCTCTTGGATAAGTCCCTGATAAAGAAGCAGTATCTGTGGTGGTTAGTGCAAGAATCCCGCCATTCTTGACCTTGCTTATGGCAGGATAAAGAAACTTATTAATATCTTCAAAAGGGTCTATCTGTATAAAATCGTAGTATTGAGAGTTTGACAGAAATTTTAAGGCTTCTTCATTGTAAACTTTGACTCTCTCTTCGTCATCATGCGAACCTAACAATTTTATGTTCTTCAAGATAATGTTGTAGCATAGTTTTGAATAGTCATTTATGTGAACTTTAATTCTGTCGTCTTTAAGTTCATTGAGAACTCTCAACGACCTTACCCCTGAAGCAGCCATTAAATCAAGGAAGGAAATCTTTTTTTCTCCCCTCATCTTCCTTAAAAATGCTAAGACAAGCAGAGTCAAGTCTCTGCTTATCCTCATCATAGGATTATAAAAAACTGAATCTTTCGTTTTTAAATTATCAGAAGAAGCGTAAAATTTAGTGATTCCCTCCTCATAAAGTTTTAAGTCTTGAACCATGCTTGTGAGTTGTCAACTTAATTTAATAAATTTTTGGAATCAGTTAAATATTTAAAAT
>WAPY01000023.1 GCA_015520525.1 Candidatus Woesearchaeota archaeon | reverse complement strand
GCAAAGAACCAGAAGGGGTAAAAGGAGGGATAAGAATGAAACAGTATGTTTTTATGTTTGGTGAAATAGAAGGTAGCAAAGCTTTACTTGGGGGCAAGGGTTTCGGCTTGTCAGAGATGACAAAGTTGGGAATTCCTGTTCCGCCGGGCTTTACAATAACAACAGAAGCGTGCAACGCCTTCTTTGAGAAGGGAAAAACCTTCGTTGATGAATTATGGCCTCAAGTTGAGGAGAAATTGGCGGAGTTAGAGAAGAAAACGGGCAAAAAATTCGGCGATGAAGAAAACCCCTTGCTTGTTTCAGTGAGGAGTGGCGCCGCAATCTCCATGCCTGGAATGATGGACACCGTGCTCAACTTAGGATTAAACAACAATACGGTAAAAGGCTTGGCTAAGAACACAAATAATGAAAGGTTTGCCTTTGATTCTTACAGAAGGTTCGTCCAAATGTTTGGGAATGTCGTCTTAGGCATAGAACACGAAAAGTTTGAGGAGATAATTGACGAAGTAAAAGAAAAGAAGGGAGTCAAGCAGGATATTGAGTTGGAAACTGACGACCTAAAAGAACTCGTAAGAAGATTTAAGGAGTTGATTAAAGAACAAACAGGCGAAGATTTTCCAGAAGAACCTAAAAAACAATTGAGGCTTGCCGTTGAAGCAGTGTTCAACTCATGGAACAACGAGAGGGCGATAACTTACAGGAAACTCAACAAGATACCTGACAATATAGGCACAGCAGTTAATATTCAGTCAATGGTTTTCGGGAACATGGGTTTTGACTCTGGAACAGGAGTCGCGTTCACAAGAAACCCAAGCAACGGAGAGAAAAAGGTTTATGGAGAATATTTATTGAACGCTCAAGGAGAAGATGTTGTTGCTGGTATAAGAACGCCAAAACCAATCGATGAATTAAAAGCAGACATTCCAGAAGCATATGATGAACTCATGAATGTATGCAGTAAATTGGAGCATCACTTTAGGGACATGCAGGACATTGAGTTCACAATTGAGCATAAAAAATTATTCCTACTGCAGACCAGAACTGCGAAGAGAACAGCCCAAGCCGCTGTTAAAGTAGCAGTTGATATGGTTAATGAGGGATTGATAAATAAAGAAGAAGCGATAATGAGGATAAAGCCGGAGCAGATAGAGAGATTACTGCACAAAAGAATTGATACAAACGCGAAGCTTGAGATCATAGCAAAGGGACTTCCAGCATCACCCGGAGCGGCAACAGGAAAAGTCGTATTCACAGCAGACAAAGCAGAGGAGTTGGCTAAAAAGGGAGAGAAAGTTATTCTTGTTAGGAGAGAAACTTCTCCTGAGGATATTCATGGAATGGCCGCATCTCAAGGAGTTTTAACCGCAAGAGGAGGGATGACATCCCACGCAGCAGTCGTCGCGAGGGGCATGGGAAAGTGCTGTGTCGCAGGCTGTGGAGATATAAAGGTGAATGAGAAGGAAGGATTCTTTGAAGTTAAAGGAATGAAGATTAGAGAAGGAGACATAATATCATTGAATGGAACGACGGGAGATGTCATATTAGGAGAAGCTCCTCTACTAGAGCCAGATATTGGAGGGAACTTTGAGACTATACTAAAGTGGGCTGATGAGATAAGAAGGTTAGGAGTTAGAGCAAACGCAGACACGCCGATAGACGCTAGAACAGCGAGGAAATTTGGAGCGGAAGGAATCGGACTGTGCAGGACGGAGCACATGTTCTTCGGTGAGGAAAGGATTCCCATAATGCAGAAGATGATAATGGCAAAGACGAAGGAGGATAGGCAGAAATACCTCAATCAACTTCTCCCAATGCAGAAGGAGGACTTCAAGGGCTTGTTCAAAGCAATGGATAATTTCCCAGTGATAATAAGATTGCTCGATCCTCCATTGCACGAGTTCCTGCCGAAGAGGGAAGAGCTTATGGTGGAAATTGCCGTGATGAAAGCAAAAGGTGAGGACGAAGAGAAGATCAAAGAGAAGGAGAGGATGCTTAAGAGGATTGAGGAGCTTTACGAGTTCAACCCAATGCTGGGCCACAGAGGATGCAGGCTTGGAATAACATACCCAGAAATAACCGAGATGCAGACAAGGGCGATATTTGAAGCGGCATGCGAAGTAAAGAAAGAAGGAATAAATGTCATTCCGGAAGTTATGGTTCCTTTGGTTGGAAATGTGAAAGAACTCATCGACCAGAAAAAGGTGATTAGGGAGACAGCGGAGAAAGTTCTAAAAGAGCACAACATGAAGATCAACTACAAAATCGGAACAATGATTGAACTTCCAAGAGCCGCATTAACAGCAGACAAGATAGCAGAAGAAGCAGAGTTCTTTAGTTTTGGAACAAACGACCTGACGCAGACAACATTAGGATTTTCAAGAGACGACGCGGGCAAGTTCATAAAAGTTTATTTAGAGAAGGGAATATTGAAAAACGACCCGTTCAAGACAGTGGATGTTGAAGGTGTAGGAAAACTCGTTGAAATGGGAACCTCTTTAGGCAAAAAAACAAACCCCCGCTTGGAAGTTGGTGTTTGTGGAGAGCACGGCGGAGACCCAAAATCAATTGAGTTCTTCAACAGAGCGGGCCTTGACTATGTAAGCTGTTCAGCGTTCAGAGTTCCCGTAGCGAGATTAGCGGCAGCGCAGGCAACCATCAAAGAAAAAGATAATAAGGAAGAATAAACAAATTTTATTTTTTAATTATTTTATAATTTTTATACTTCTCATCGTGTTCAATTAACTTCTTTGAACAGGACCTGATGTTAAAAAGAGAACAGCCATTGCAGCAGTTAAGAATACAAAGATAAGAGCCATAACTTGAGGCTGAACCAAGACTTGAACTGTGCTGACAGCACCACCCTGAGCAGCCTGACCTGCAGCGGAAGAACCTTTACCTCCGTAAATCTCAAACAGAACAATAATTATAACAAAGCCCACAAAGCCAATGAAAGTTGTGTGGAAGGGACCCCAGCTTCCCAAAGCCAACTTCATCTTGCTCTCTTCAAGACCCATAAGCATAAAGCCAATAATCAAGAACAGGGTAACAAGAATAACTATGAAAAACCAGGGAACCAGATACATAATCAGTTTAACAACATTAGGATTAAGAAGGGAAAGAAAAGCAAAGGAGAAAGCGATTAAAGCATTAAGGTTCTTATTCTTCAAAAGGTTTCCCTTCTGAAGGATAGCATAAACAATAGTAAAAACAAACAAGAAAACTATTAATCCGTTGAACCTGCTCAACAGGAGAGCATTTAGGAAAGTTGCCATTTTAATGATTCTTCTTTTTGTTCAATCCAAGCAAATCCAAATAACTCATTGGGTTGCCTTCACTATCCTCTGGGGGCCCACTTATAAACGCAATCAAGGCAATGAACACAACGATTATCACAAAAAGAGCAACAGCATTTGGATCTATTGAGTTTAAGAGGTCACCAAGCCATCCCCAATGAAGCCAACCGGCAGATTGAGCGAAGATTGCCAGAACAACCAAAAGAGAAGACCAAATCACAAAAGACCTAAGGCCTTTCTCACTACCGTTCTCACCGAAATTTAAGCTTATGCCGAAGGTTCCCAACAAGACAAGGAACATTATTCCCAAGACAATCCAATAGGAAACCTGAGGTATGGCAGAGTTAAGAGCTGCAACAACATCATAACTCTGGTAAGTGTGAGTTACATGCGGTATTACGACAAGCAAAGAAACAACAAGCGCAAAAACAACATTCAACGATTTTTTCTTGCCTAAAGGATGCGTCTTTTGCAACACTGCAAAAAGCACAGTGAATATTAAGAAGAAAGGAAGAACCACATCCTGAAAACCAACATCACTCAAAAATTGAGTGTAACCTTGAAATAAAGGAGCTACCATTTTTTCACCTTCTTAATTTTTATTTACTTTAATCATTTTTAACTATTATTATCTGAATCATTATTCCCTGAAGCAGGATGGTCATCTTTAACAATAAAATACAGAGCGCCGACTATAACTGCTAAAAATGTAAGCCCTTCAAAAAACTCTGATGTGAACATCCCTCCAATGCCATTCCACACAAACTCCAGCCAAGTTTGCCCTGAAGGAGTTTTAAGGGAGTCAAGGAATATAACCAAAATTCCAACAAACATTATTCCCATAAACAATTTTGCCCAGCCACCGCTGAGAGCAACGCCTTTATCACTCTCTTGTTGGAATGAACCAATTAACATAAGGAATAAGATGGAAAGCAACAGGAGAAGAACTGCATCTGAAGTTGTTTTCATTATAACTTTGACAAGCTGGTTTGACATGACAACGAAGAAAGCAACAACGAAGGCAGTCATCGCGTTAAGATTTTTTCTTGTGTAAACCTGATTGCCTACCTTCTCAACACCAAAAACCTTTGTCTTCTCAAGGATTGCGAAAACAATTGTGAAAACGAGCAGAAATGGAAGAACAATATCACCAATGCCAAACTTGTCCATTAATCCAATCAAGGAATCGCGCATCACACTCATTTTGTAAATTCATATTTCAAAAGAATATTTAAAACTTTCTATAATCAAAGATGATAAGAGTCAACGATGCTCAAAAGCTCAGAAGCATCCTCCAGCATGAGAAAATCCTCATAGCTCATTGATGGAACCTTAATTTTAGGCTTATTTTTTCTGCTAAAAATAAAAAGCGGGAAGACTTCCAAAAGCTTTGATATGGACTTGAGATTGCTTCCATCAGAATTGAAACCTGTCAGTATAATCTCATCATCCTTCTTAGCAACAATGTTGAAGGGAAGCCTCTTAGTATCAAGAGCATCAAAGCCGAGGGAGATATATTTTTTAGCCAGAGGAGATAAATTCTGATTCAACTCCGGCTTTTTAATGACAATCTCAACGCTCTTGAACACTTCAGAGCCAAAAAGATTGTAAAGTTTGAAAGCCCTGCCAGCAGTCACTCTAGCAAAGCCTTTCTCATACTTTAAAATCATACTTTTACTCACACCTAAAAATCTTGACAACGAAGAAGGGGATATGTTTTTTTGAATCATCAATTCTTTAAGCTTAAGACCGTCAACAACAGCTACAGAACCTGCGTTGGAGCTCGTTAAGAACAAGGAGTAACCATCTAGGAGGTGCTTAAAAGTTGATGGAGTGATTAAAGGCATGCCAAATCTAAAATAAAGTGTGTCCTCAGCCAGCCTCACATTTTCATCCTTCCACTCGGATAAAAGGAAGGCGCGGGCGTTTATGAAAAAAGCAAGAGCCAGCAACCTCTTAGCTTGAGAGCTGTTAATAGAATTTGCGCGCGAGGCAAGTTTCAAAAGGAGAATGTTCTTATCCTTAACCGCAATTATATCAAAAGGAGAGTTCAACTTTTTAACAACATAATTCCTTTTAAGCAGAGCAAGCAAAACCTCTTCAAACAAGTCTCTTCTCTCAACTGCCATAAGAAGTAGTTAGCAAATAAAATATAAAAAAGTTCTTATAATTTACCTAAGTTTATACATAGGACACTTCTTGCACTGCTCTGGCGGATTGTTTGGGTCCTCAATTTTATCAGGGCAATCAGGATATGTGCCTACACAATTAGGATACTTCTTTGAATGCTCAAAGAGCTTCTGCTCCCTAAGCCACCTTGGAGTTACCTTACGAACTTGGCGCTTGCTTTTCTTTCCCATAAACTCACCATCATAGAGAAACTCAGTTAAGTTTAAAAACATTTTGATGTTAAAAAGATTATGGACAATGAAAGCGCCAAGGTAAAGATAGAAGATGCTTTGGGAAAAGAAACAATAGTTATGTTCGCAAGGTGCGAGGTTTATTACTCTGGAAGAGCGGAAAGCTTCTTAGCTGAAGGCGATAGAATAATAATCATAAAGCAAGATAGAACACTGCTGATCCACCAGCCGAAAAACAGCATGCCAATAAATTATATGAAGGAGGAAACAGAGTATACAATAACAACAGACAATAAAGAATTAAGGATAAAAGCCCGCAACAAAAAATACAAGGAAGATTTAGAAGTAATAATCAGAAAAATGTATTTCTTAAAAAGCAAGAACTTAGAGGATAACCAGAGGCTCATAATAAAAGGAACAGAGAGGGATATGGCCGACATGATAATGAACAATCCCAAACTGATAAGCAAAGAATTCAAGCCCTTAAGCAGAGAAGAACATACAAAATATGGGTTTATAGATGTATTCGGCTACGACTCAAAAGGAAACCTTATCGTTATTGAAACAAAAAGATATGTGGGAGATTTAAAAGCTGTATCTCAACTTAGGAGGTATGTGGAGAGAATAAAAGCAGCTAAGGGAATAAAGAATGTTAAAGGCATACTCGCATGTCCAAGGATAACGCCAAATGCTGAGAAGATGCTCCATGATTTCGGCTTTGAATACAAGAGAGTTCTTCCGCCAAAGTACCTTGAGAATGAGAGAAGAAAACAGAAGAAAATTTTTGAATTTAAGAAGTAAGAATAAAACAAATTTATGCTTAATCAACTCCAACGATCTCCACATCAAAGTTCAGATTCTTGCCAGCCAAAGGATGATTTAAATCAAGCTTCACTGTTGAATCATTGAAGTCCTTGACAACAGCGTAGACTATTGAACCATCAGGAGTCCTAAACACAAGCCTCTTTCCTTTCTCAAGCTCTATCTTCGTATCTACAAGATTTCTCGGAAGCTCAACAAACAAAGAATCTTTTACATCCCCATAAGCCTCCTTAGAACTTAAGTGGATTGACTTTTTATCTCCAACACCAAGACCTTTCAACGCTTCCTCAAACTTCGGAAGGACCTGCTTTGAGCCAACCTTAAACTTGAAAGGATGCTCCCTATCTTTGACCTCGTCAAAAACAACGCCATCATCAGTCCTGCCAACATAAATTAAGGAAACTTCAGAACCGTCCTTAACAACCTTTTTTGAACCTTCTACTCCTTTCTCATTCATATTTTTATTTTTCTCAACCTTATCTTCTTCAGTCATTTTTTACCTCCTAAAACAACATTCTAAACAAATTCAAATAAACAGTAAAGCCATCAAATCCTGGGATGGGCAGCATGTTGAATATAAAGAAGAACAGATTAATCTTAGAGAACAAAAGCCAGTAAGGCAGTGCCTTCTTAGATGATGATTTTATGAATATTTTTGATATTAAGTAAAGCAACAGGTTAGTTCCTGGACCAGCAAAAGCAATCAAGGCAGATTGCAGGGGAGTTGAAACTCCAGCTATAGAGACAAAAGCAGGAACAAAGAATAAGAAGGGTGAGCCGACAAGTTTAAGAACCACAGCAAGAAGAAGCCACACATAAGCAGCGTGAAAAGTAGCATGAAGGCCAAAGGACAAAGCAACAAACTTATGGCCAAACTCATGAAGAATTATTGTAGGAGCAACGAGCAAGGTGGCGAACCAGAAAGAAGACCAATCAAAACCATAAGTTGGAAATCTCTCCGCGTATCCCTTAAATTTATGATAATAATCAGAGAAGAAATCAGAAAATATAAATCCGATTATCAAAGACATAGCAACTATATCAAACAACTCGCCGAAAGTGAACAAGGCAGTCATAAAAACAAAACTAAAACAAGAGTTTATAAATCTAATGATTTTTCTCCATGCTAAAATAAAAATGGACAAGAAAGAAATATCAGAAGGAATAATTGAATTAATAAGAAAAAAAGGGATAAAGGATCATAAAAGCCTCGAGAAATTGAAAAGAAGATTCGCTAAAGAACACAACCTAAGCAAAATGCCCACAAACATAGAGATACTAACTTACTTAAAACAAAATGAAGAAGATTATGATAAAATCAGAAAATTACTTTTGACAAAACCATCAAGATCCATTTCAGGAGTGACGCCGGTAGCAATAATGACTTACCCCTTCCCCTGTCCGCACGGAAAATGCGCCTACTGCCCAGGAGGCCCGGACAGTTACTTTGGAGAAACGCCTCAAAGCTACACTGGGAAAGAACCTGCAGCAAGAAGAGCAGCGAGGGCTAAATATGACCCGTACCTTCAAGTGTTCAACAGGCTTGAACAATACTTTGCATTGGGACACACGCCGGAAAAAGTAGAGTTAATAATAATGGGGGGAACTTTCCCAAGCTTCAATAAGGAATATCAAGATTTTTTCATAAGAAAAAGCTTCCAAGCAATGAATGATTTCTCATCAATGTTCTACAGCAACAACAGATTTGACAGAGAAAAATTCAACGAGTTCTTCGAACTTCCGGCAAAGTTTTCAAAAGAGAGAACTCGAAGGATACAAGAGAAACTCAGAACAATAAGCGCCTTAAAAGCAACTTCTCTCGAGGAAGAGCAGGAAAAGAACGAAACAAGCAATATAAGAATTGTGGCAATGTGTATAGAAACAAGGCCCGACTATGCAAGAGAAGAGCACATAAGCCAAATGTTAAGATTAGGAACAACAAGAGTCGAACTGGGAGTCCAGAGTTTATACGATGAAGTATTAAAAAAAGTAAATAGGGGTCATGGAGTAAAAGAAGTTATAGAAGCAACTCAACTGTTGAGAGACTCTTTCTTAAAAGTCGGCTATCATATGATGCCGGGCATGCCTGGTTCAACAAAAGAAATGGACATAAACATGTTTAAGAAACTATTTGAGGATGAGAATTTCAAACCTGATGCACTGAAGATATATCCTCTTATGGTGTTCAAAGGAACAAAGGTTTATGACTGGTGGAAAGAAGGAAAGTACAAACCATTAACGACGGAAGAAGCGACTGAAGAGATAATTGAGATGAAAAAATATGTCCCTAAATACTGCAGGATAATGAGAGTCCAGAGGGACATACCGACAAAGTACAGCGAGGCGGGAGTTGACATAACAAATTTAAGACAGCACATTCATAAAATAATGGATAAGAGAGGATTAAAATGCAACTGCATAAGGTGCAGAGAACCAAGAGGAAGAAAAGTTGATTTTTCGTCTGTAAAGATGAACAGAATAGATTATAAAGCCAGCGGAGGAGATGAAATATTCTTAAGCTACGACGACACAAAAAATGACATACTGCTCGGGTTCTTAAGGCTAAGAATACCGAATAAACCATTTAGAAAAGAAATAACAGAAGAGAGCACAGGGGTTAGAGAGCTTCATGTTTACGGAGAAGCAATACCAATAGGCGACAAAACAGAAGACAATTCAATGCAGCACCGCGGCTTCGGCAGAAAACTATTAAAAGAAGCTGAGAGGATTGCAAGGGAAGAGTTCGGCAAGAGAGAAATGCTGATAATATCAGGCATAGGCGTCAAAGAATACTACAAGAAGTTTGGATACAAAAAGAAAGGAGTCTACATGTCAAAGAGGATTTAAGATGGAACCTAAAACAATGCCATGGGCTGAAGATTATAAAAAGCTTATAAAACCTAAATTTGAGGAGAGGTATAAAAAACTCCTTGGAAGCGAAGAAGATTATGAGGAATTTATAAGATATTCTCTGTCTTTTCAGTCAGAGTCATTCAGGATAAACACAATAAAAGTTCCTTCTGATATGGAAGAAGAGATTCTTAAAAGATTGAGAGAACATTTTGAACTAAAAAAGGTTCCTTGGTATGAACACGGCTACTTCTATGAGGGCGAAAGGAGGGATATAGGAAACACACTCGAACATGACTTAGGATACATTTATGTTCAAGAAGCAGCGTCAATGATACCTCCCATAGTTTTAAATCCAAACGAGAAGGATATTGTATTAGATGTTGCGGCAGCTCCCGGCTCGAAGACAACATTAATGTCAGCCTTGATGAAAAATAAGGGAATAATAATAGCAAACGACTCGGACTTCCAAAGGGTAAAAGCGCTGTCATCAAATATTCAAAGGACAGGAGCAAAAAACATAGTTACAACAAACATGAACGGTCTGAATGTTAAAGGAGAATTTACCAAAATATTAGTTGATGCTCCGTGCTCTGGAACGGGAACGATAAGAAAATCGTTGAAGACAATAAAGATGTGGAATCCCAACATGATAAAAAGACTCTCAAAACTTCAGAAGAAACTAATTGAGCACGCGTTTGAACTTTTAACGCCTGGAGGCGAGTTAGTTTATTCAACATGCACATTAGAGCCGGAAGAGGATGAGGGAACAGTGAGCTACTTGCTGAATAAATTTGACAACGCAAAGATAGAAGAAATAAAATTGAACATAAAAAGGTCGGAGCCTATAAAAGAATTTGAGGGCAACAAATTCAATGAGGAAGTCAATAAGTGTTTAAGAATATGGCCTCAAGACAACAACACAGACGGCTTCTTCGTGGCTAAAATAAAGAAGGAGGAGTAATTATCTTTTTCTCTTAAGTTCTAAAGAAATCAGTTTATCAATTTCTTCATCAGAAACAGCGCAACCGCCCAACTTCAAACTCCAAAGAACAGCATCCAAAAGAGTGGACTTCAAGTTCCTGTAAACATTCTGCTCCTGAGGGATGATTAATTTGTCTAGAATGTGAAATTCATAAGCCAGAGACATAAGCTCAACAGACCTTATCACTTTAACACCTGAAAGTTCTCTCTTAAGCAGGCGGATGTTGTCTTCATCAATGGATATGTGAGTGTGAAGCTTCGACTGAAGATGCCTGGCTATCGAAACAGGATCCTCAATCAAAAGCCTCGTCGTTCTCTCATCAATAACAACCGCTTTTGATTTTAAAATCTTCGCAGCAGCAAGAACATCCATCTCGCCAATATGCACTATGGCAATGTCAGAATCATAAGCCTTGAAAGTGTGGTTGGCAAGATTCATAATTCTATGCGATAGATACCTTATGTTCTCGCTCTTAACCAAATCAAAAGTTCCAGAATAAATCTCCCTTAAAACTTGAAGAGCCTCAAGCTTAAACTTCTTGCTAGACAGAGGAGAATCGATAAGCTCATACTTAACACCTTCAGGAATTATGAAAGAACCTCCGAAGTGCTTCTTCAAAGGACTAAGAGTCCATAGGAGGTTGTTCAAAGTTAAACTAATCACAGGTCCGCTGTCAAAGATTAAAGACTTCATTTCTCATCCTCAAATATTTTTCTTGCAAAATCAAGCCTTCTCTTAACATCGAATGAAGGGTGGAAATTCAGATTTGACTTGCCGACATAATTCATAAGCTCCCACTCAGTAACACCGAGCATAGAAGCAGCTCTGGCTAGGGATATTCCATGCTCATAAATGCGGGAGCTTTTCTTAAGTTTAGCTTGATTTATAACCTCCACAACATACCTCTTATACTTTGAATCAAGTTTAGAGATTAAAGATGACAAATGGGAAAGGTCCTTATTGTACCTCTTATAATCATTCCTAACAAGGTTCATCCGAGCAGAATCCAAGAGTTTTATGAAAGATGAGATTTGAATACTGCCCCTGCGCTCAAGAATCTTAGAAAGAGCATAAATGAGAACAGCAATCGTAACAGAATCTTCATCCTGAAAGACGCTGGCGTCATGAATAACATGATCGCTCAACAGTTTAATCTTTGAGAAGTCAGAATGCCTAAGAGCCTGAATAACCTTATCAAGAACAGTGAGTATGTCCTGTTTAACCAAAGTAAGCATAATAAAAAAGTATGATGAAACTTTTTAATATTTTACAATCATAAGAG
>WAPY01000022.1 GCA_015520525.1 Candidatus Woesearchaeota archaeon | reverse complement strand
GTATCAACACCTACAAAGACCTTGTCAGAAAATTAGAAGCAATATCAACAGATAAAAAATATCACAGATAATCTTTTATACTCCTTTTAACTTCTTTGCTTCATGAGTTGGTCAACTGTTGCTAAGCTTATCGCCGCCGTAACTGCTGTTCTGTTGATGATTATAATAGTTAAAGGTATTCTAAACAGCTTTTTAGGTTGATTTTTCTCTCGATTTTTTCCAAATCTTTGGAAGCTATTTCAAGAACTTTGTCTGCTTTGTGTTTTGGTGTGTAAACAGAAAAAGGTTTGAGAATTTTTTTCTCAACGACTTTGTCTTTATCAAAGAACACAACAAGTATGGAGTAAAACACGAACATCATATGCAGGGGCACTATATCTGCTTTATCAAAAATAAAGAGGAGATTTTTTCTTTTGGAGAACATCAAACCTCGAGCTTTCCCCCAAATGCTTTTCACTTCAAAAGCATCAACTATAACTTTTCCAATCTGGAGTTTAACTCTCATTTTTAAGGAGTTGATTCACTATCTCCCCTTTTATTTTGTTCTTTGCTTCAACGAGTTTTGTTATGAATTCATTTCTTTTAGAGTCCTTTGAGGGCAACGCGTAAATATTCTCAGCGCAGAATTCTATCGTGAGAATCAACTTTTTTATGTTCTCATCTTGAACATAGTGTATTGAGTCCTTTGCCGCCATGAGAATTTCCCTAAAGTTTGGTTCGCCCTTTTCGAGCTCTTCCTCAATGTCCAGTATGTTTTTCACTATCCTTTTGTTTATCAAATTATCACCTTGTTTGTTCGTTGTATAATTGTTTAATTACGAAGTTGTTTTTTCCTCTGCCAGAAATGAGAATCAATCCTCTGTTTTTTAAATTTTCTATATGCCTGTAAAATGATGCCTTCGAGCAGTAGTTCAGCTGGTCAACGATCAAGAATTTTAGGTCAGAGAGCAGCATCCCTTTGTCTCTTATCATGTCATAAATTTTTGATTCCACAATCTTGGCGTTTTTAACTTTGGCCACTCTCTTAATTTCTTTATTGATACCCCTATTCTCCCTTTCAGACTTTAATTCTTTAATTATAACTGACAGACTTTCCTTAACTGCTTTGCTTACAGCTTCACTTACAATTTCAGAAATTAAGGCCTTGAGCTCATCATCTATGAGTTTCTTATCCTTCGGACCCTCCATAAGCTTAGATAAACCTTCTTCTTTTTAAATATTTCTATACCTGAGACAGTATTAAGACAATCTCAAGACACCCCTTCATTTCCTATGGAACTAAACATCGAATTTTTAACGAATTAAGACACCCCTTCATTTCCTATGGAACTTGATGAGACAATCTTAAGACTATTAAATAAATTATTTGTCGCATAGAGTCAAATAATGAAACAAACATATCAAAGAAGGGCAAAAATAGCAGAATTATGCTTTTAAATGAAGAATCTTAACAAGGTAAAAAAATTTAAGAAATAATTTACTGGTCTTTGTCCAGCTCGCATCTCCTCTTTATGAGTTCAAATCTCCTGTCAACTTCAGCCTGCGCCTTATCAACAACCCACTTATTTTCAGGTTTCAGCAGGTGTTTATACCTGCCTTGAACTTTAATCCACTCCATAAGCGGTTTTTTGTTCTCTCCCGGGTCATAGTTCAATGTCCATTTGTCATGCTCAACTTCAAATAAGGGCCAGAAGTTAGTTTCAACCGCCAATTTAGATATTTCCACCGTTTTTGACGGGTCTGTCTTCCAGCCAAGTGGGCATGGGCTTATCACATTTATAAACGCAGGTCCTTTTGTTTCAAGCCCTTTCTTAACTTTCATTAGGTAATCATTCAAGAATCCTATTGAAGCTTGAGCCGCGTAAGGAATATGGTGGGCTGCTATAACCTCTGTCAAGTCTTTTCTAAACTCCATCTTTCCAGGCTTTTTATCTGTCGCTGGGTCTGTTGTTGTTGAAGCTCCAAAGGGAGTGGCTGAACTTCTTTGAATTCCTGTGTTCATGTAAGCCTCGTTATCGTAGCATATGTAGAGAAAATCATGGCCTCTTTCTATTGCCGCGCTCAAACTCTGCAAGCCTATATCGTAGGTTCCTCCATCACCGCCGAATACTAAGAACTTTATGTCCTTTTTTATTTTGCCCTGTTTTTTGAGGACTCTGTAGGCGGTCTCAACCCCTGATATGGTTGCCGCTGCGTTCTCAAAAGCATTGTGTATCCAGGGCACTCTCCAAGCTGTGTAAGGATAAATTGTTGTTGAAACTTCCAAGCATCCTGTCGCGTTTGCTACAACAACATCATAGTCTGTTGCGAGCAGAGCGAGTTTTGCTATTATTGGGGCTGCGCATCCAGGGCATAACCTGTGCCCAGGTGATAATCTTATTTTCTTGTTGCCTAACTCTTTAAGGTTCATTTTAATCCCTTACCCCCAAGTATTGAACTTGATTCATTGATTTTCCCCCGTCAAATTCTATCAAATCGTTGAACACTTTATTCAACAGTTCAACAGACAATTCTCTGCCTCCAAGTCCATATATGTAATTGAGCATTTTCGGCTTTTTATCTGACTCGTAGAAGGCGCTTCTAACATCGTGGAATATTGGGCCTCCGTGGGAGCCGAATGAAGCCGCCCTGTCTAAGACAGCGACTGCCTTCGCGTTTTTGAGCTTCTCAACAACTTCTTCGTCCATGAAAGGCCTGAACACTCTTATTTTTAGGACTCCTGCTTTAACTCCTTTCTCTCTGAACTTGTCTGCAACAAACTTTGCCGTGCCCACGCTTGAATTCATAGCGACTATTATGAAGTCAGCATCTTCTGTTTTGTAGCCTTCAAAATAATTGTATGTTTTTCCTGTTAATTTTGAGAAGTTTGAGAACACTTCCTTTATGACTTTTTTAGCGTTGTCCATCGCCTCAACCTGTTGTCTCTTGTGCTCGAAGTAGTAATCAAACAAATCCAAAGGCCCCATAGTGATTGGATTATCAGTTCTCAAAAGGGAGTATTTTGGATTGTATTCTCCAACGAATTTCTTGACTGTTTCATCGTCGAATGTATACATTGTTTCTGCGCTGTGGCTTGTTATGAAGCCGTCCTGGAGTATCATCACAGGCAGGAGAACTCTTTTATCCTCAGCTATCTTAACAGCCATTATTGTATTCTCATAAACATCTTGGGCGTTCTCTGAAGCAAGTATTATCCATCCTGAATCTCTAACAAGCATTGCATCAGAGTGGTCTCCGTGGATGTTTATAGGTCCTGATAACGCCCTGTCCGCCAAGTTCATAACTATTGGAAGTCTTGTTGAGGATGCTATGTAAACAATTTCAGTCATTAAGGCAAGTCCGTTTGACGATGTTGCTGTCATTGTTCTTGCTCCTGCTGCTGATGAGCCGACGCAGGCGCTCATTGCAGAGTGCTCTGACTCAACTCTTATCATTTCCGTGTGGACTTTTCCTTCATTAACATAATCCGCAAACTTCATCGCTATTGGAGTTTGTGGTGTTATTGGGTAGACCGCCACAACATCGGGGTCTATTTGCCTCATAGCCTCAGCTGCCGCGTGGGCGCCTGAGAGCACTTTCCTATTTTTTAGCATGCTTGTCATAAAAAACACCTTTAATTATGTCCTGGACTTTTATCATCTTTGAATTCTGTCTCTCTTTTCATTTCTATTGCTTTGACTGGGCACACTGAAGCGCAAATTCCGCAGCCTTTGCAGTGGTCTAAGTCAACTCCATAAGCTTTGAATGTGAATTTGTCGTCTTTTTTCAGCAGTATGCTTGAGTCTGGGCAGTATAAGTAGCAGAGCATGCAGCCTATGCATTTATCCTCATTTATCACAGGCCTGAATGTTCTCCAGCCTCCTGTTTTATAGTCTAAAGCGTTTCCCGCTTTTTCAATGACTCCTCCTATGGGAATCTCCTTCCAACCTTTGTCTTTTTGTTCCATTATGAGCACCTTAGCAGAGTTTTGTCTCCTTGTAGGCTTCAAGAACCGCCTGCTTGTTTTTCTCAACTGATTCTGGGTTGAGCTTTTTCTCAAACTTCTCCTCAACGAACTTGTTTATCAGTCTTACGGGGAATATGTCAAACACTTTAGCAACCGAGCCAAGCATTGGCGTGTTCGGAAAATTTTTCCCTATTGTTCTCAATGATATTCCTGACGCGTCAACAAAGTAAATTTTTCCCTTGAAGTTCGGATTCAGCTTATCCTTAAAATCACAAGATTCGCTGTTAACTATGAGCACGGAATTTTCGTTCATGCCTTCTGTTACATCGAAGGCGTGCATCAATGTCTTATCTAAGAGCACAACAACATCTGGGTTTGTGACATAAGAATGAACATATATTGGCTTGTCGCTTATTCTAACGAACGACTTAACTGGAGCTCCCATTCTTTCAGCTCCGTATTCAGGAAATGCTTGAACATAAAATCCTTCTTCCGCAGCGACGAAGGAGAGTATTTCTCCCGCGCTTTTTGCTCCTAAACCGCCACGCCCTATGAACTTAAGCTCCAGCATTCCTTTGTCGCCGAAGTTTATGTTGAATCCGTCAGTTAGTATAGATATAGTGATCGCCTCCTTTTTTGAATATGAAATAACTTTTTTATTTAAATCTTTGGTTTCAGTGAAAAGTGAAGAATCAAAAAATCATACTTAAAACAAAACAATTTATTCTCTTGCAAGTTTAACTCTCAACCTTCCAGAGTCAAGAGCTTCCTCTATCACTCTTCCTATTTTGTTCTTTTTTGTTATTTTCAATGTGGCTTTTGAGCTTATGTTGGCGCTCATTAAGAAGTCGTCGTCAATAAACAAGTCCACTCCCTTGTTGGCGTATTTTTGTTTGAACCTCAAGGTTATGCTCTTCTTTCCTATAAGATAATCAAAAGGTATGTCCTCTTCTTTCATATTTTTCTTTGTTAATTCTTGAACATCTATGTTAACTCCCAATCTTTTCTCTATCGCGTCAATATTTTTTCCCTGCTTACCTATAACTTTCGGAATGTCTCTCGGAGGAAGATAAACTACGCATTTGTTGTCTGAGACAAACTCAACCTCTGTATTATCAGAGTATTGTCTGAAGAAGTCTTCAACAGTTCTTGCCGCAAGGTCTCTCAGAGGATTTGTTTCAGCTTTGACCGGCACAACAACTGTCTCCTCACCATAAGAGTAAATTTCAAACTCAAGTTTTCCAGTCTCAAAATCCTCCACCACAACAACCGGCCTCGCAAGGTCATCTTCCGTCATGCCGTTAGGAACCTTAACAACCATCTTTAAGCTGAGAACTTTATTCACTTGGCCGTTCTTTATGAATATAACTGTGTCAATAACATGAGGTATCACTCCAAGTTCGACTCTGCCTATGAACCTTTGAACAGCGTCTATTGCTTTCGTTGCGTGGACAACTCCCGCAAGCCCTATTCCCGCCAACCTTAAATCTGTGAACAGAGCAAAGTCCTGGCTGTTTCTCATCTCGTCAAAGATTGTATAATCCGGCCTTGACAACAAGAGAACATCATGAACTTCCTGCGAGCTTCCATGAGATATTGCGTATTGTGTTATATTTTCCGGGAGGACTAAATCTCTAGGAGCTTCTATAGTCTTTACTATCTTTCCTTCGTTCATATAATAAATGGCAAGCGCCTGCGCGAATGTGCTCTTTCCATGACCTGGGGCTCCTGCTATGATGATTCCCTCAGCTTGTTCTTTCAACCTCTTCAATAATTTATCACTTAATTTATAATCATCAAGCGTCAAGGATTTTACAGGCCTGACAACGGTTATCTCCCAACCGTCTGAGAATGGCGGCCTCGTTATGACAATTCTGTAAGCTCCTATTTGGACTATTGTGCTTCCTTCCCTGTCAAGTTCTATGAAGCCGTCCTTTGATGTTCCAGCAACTTCAATTATATTTCTTGAGTATTCAACAATATCTTCCCTTTTGAGTATTGTGTCATTTATTTTAACAAAGTCCCACTCTCCAGGCTTTCCTCTC
Organism: Candidatus Woesearchaeota archaeon; assembly: GCA_015520525.1. Taxonomy (GTDB): domain Archaea; phylum Nanobdellota; class Nanobdellia; order Woesearchaeales; family WAPY01; genus WAPY01. The sequence continues at coordinate 3,380 of WAPY01000022.1, read as the reverse complement.
TTAGCAAAGGGGTATGTTCCTTCCCTAAGGTGGACGCTCATTGTTGTTTTGTCAAAGAATTTTTCTATCTTCAACTTGACCGGTTTTGCAACTGGTTCAAACAGAACATATTCAATTCCTTTGACGCTTGCAAGCTTCGCTTGAACTTTATCAGCTGTGATCAAACATGCTCCCTCATCATAAGCTAAGTCTCTTATTAAACTGTCAATCTCCCCAAGAGAAGCATTCTTAATCTCATAATAAGTTGGCCTTCTTCCTGCGAATCTCACTGAAAAATTGTGCTCGCTTGATAATTCTTTCAGCCTTTCTATCTCATCAAGCCCTAAAAATCCTATTGCTCTATTCTCATTTGCTTGGTGCTCCAGTTCTGCTAAAACTGCCTCATGAAGAACAATTTCATCAAAGGAAAGTTCTTTTGACACTACTTTTTTTGATACAAACCCTTCTATCAAAGCGGACGTATCTATGCTTATCTTATCAAAATGATTTTGTTTCATAACCTTTAGAGAAAAGAAAGGAGTTTAAAAAGGTTGCCATACAAAAAATAAAGAAAAATAATTTAGTTTATTTTCCCCAAGCAATCAAACCTATACTGATGAAAGGTCCGATTAAAGGTATTAAACTCAACAGAGAATACCAACCTGGTTTTCCAACTCTCTCAGCTATCTTCCACCAAACATAAAGCTCAAATATCAGAGCCAACAATCCTCCCACTAAAGGGATTATTCCAAGGAAGAACAGCAAGAAAGTCCAAATTGGCAGTCCCGCCTCATCAACCATCAACACCAAATTAAGTACGGGAATCCAAGCAAACCATTTTGGTGTTTTGCTGTGTGTTTTGTCCGCCAACACCATGAGAGCTACGGCGGTAAAAATATAAATTGCCAGCGCAAACAAAAGAAGAACAACAAAATACGCCATAAAAATTCCCATAATGCCTCCAGCACCTGAAGATGCATAATCCGCTCCTAACACTTTCTCACCTCCATGAGATTTTTAATATTTTAAGAGAAGAAGCGTATTTAAAACTTCCTATTTAAGCAGATTTAGTTCCTTTGAATCAAGCAGTATTCTCTTTTCTTTAGTTGCTTTATAAACTGTGTATCTTGAGAATTCCCTATGTCCTCTAATTGGTTCAACATTTCCAAAGAGCTCAAGCATCAACTTCTCAAACCTCCTCCCGCCGGTGTTCTGCCGAGCAACGAGTTGAAGTATTCCTCCCTCCTTCAAATGATTGTAAGAATCCTCAACCATCCTAAAACAGGTCTTCAATCCAGCCGCTTGAGGCGGATTAAATAATATTGTGTCAAAATAAGTATTTAAGTTTTCAAAGGAGTTGCTCTTTATGACATTAACATTGACCTTGTTGAGCTCAGCGTTCATCTTAGCTAACTTTACAGCTCTCTCATTGACATCGCTCAACCAAACCTCTGTCTTTGGATTCAACTTTTTTATGAGTATTCCAACGGGACCATAGCCGCAGCCAAGGTCTAAAACCTTCCAATTTTCTCCAATTGTTGCCGTCTTTATAAGGAATGCCGAACCCTTGTCAACTCTTGTCCTTGAGAAAACCCCCGGAGCTGTGTAAAAGTAAAACTTCCGCCCCGCAAATGAAAAAGAAATCTTCTTAACATTGAAAGGAGAGCTCTGCTTCTCACTGAAATAATGCTCCATAAGAACAACAAAGACGCAATGAAATAAAAAGATTGTGATTATTTATTTATCCAAAAAACAAAAATAAAAAATCTTATTTACTTTCTGAACAGGAACGCCCAGAACGGCCTCTTCACTTTGATTGTTCCATTGTTTATTATTTCCTGGCTGTAATGTGCCGGTATTAATCCAAGGAACTTTGCATGAACACTGACTCTAACAATCACAGTATCGTTGTTGGGCAGTTCTATCTTTTCTATTTTTGTCCTGTTCAAGTTCATGTTGTCCGGCAGGAAGGAAGCAACTATTGTCTTGTTCTGCAGTAATCTCTTATCTTTCTTTAATCTTGCTAAGAAAGCTCTTCTAAGCTCTTTCTCTTTAAGGAATGTTCTAATCTCCTGCTTTACTTCCGTCTTATTAGTTGTATTACTTAAATTAATTATTTTCTTGATTAAATGTTTGTTTGCTAAGACAGCTTTAGCTAAATTCCTATTTTTCACAATGCTGGCAACGATTTCGTGCCTAAACATTGGATCACTTAAAGAAGCGTTTAATTCTGCCTGCACTGTTCCATTATTTGCATGAGCAAGTTTTTTATTTATGAATTGAGAAAAGCATTCTTTTCTAATCTCTTTCATAGTTTCATTAGTGTGCATTGTCAAGTTGGCTATGCAATCCCAAACTTCACTATGAACATTTCTTGCAACATACATGCCAGGCATGTGCGGAATCCTCAACCTTGCCTCACAGATATATCTTAATTCAACTGCGGGTATTTGATTTCCGTACTTAACCTTTAAGTCAGCAACACAATCTTTTATCTTAACTTCAGCATTCGCTCTAAAAGAACTGTTTGCTTTTATTGGGTTCGGAGAAATCAATAAAGTATGATTCCTAATCTGATTTCTTGCCTGAATCATTTCTTTTCTTGTCTTATTTATTAATCCTTTCGTATTGTTAAGTATCTCTGCTTTTGTTGCTTGAACAGAAGCTTTTCCAGAAATATTTGCTGATGTGGCTATCGCCGTTGAGTTCATGCTTCCCTTCATGCTGGCTCCAAAATCTGCACTTGCAAGCGTGGATGTTAAAGCCAAAGCAATCAACAGAGCAATTATTAAGTTAAGTTTCATTTCTATCACCTTTTTAGAGGCAGGAAAAACATATTTAAAAGCCTTTCCATTTAGGATAAGCATGATAAAAGTTGGATGCTGCGGGTTGAGTTTTTTCCCGGCAAAAAGTATTATTGGAGACGATTGGAAAAAGAAGTTTAAGAACCATATCCAATGCTACGCAAGCAAGTTTAATGTTCTTGAAATCAACAAAACCTTCTACGCCTTGCCAAGGATTAGCACAGTAGAAAGATGGCTAAACGATGCTTTAGAAGTAAATAAAAATTTTGAATTCACAGTAAAAGCTCCCAGGGAGATAACTCACAAATTAAAGTTTGGAGAGGGTTCTTTAGGTTACTTCTCAAAGTTTATCAAAATCGTTCAAGCCCTGCATTCTAAAATTATTCTTTTTCAAACTCCCAAATCTTTCAAGCTGAATGAGAAGAACAAAAAGAACATGGCTAACTTTCTTGTTAAGGCAAGAAGAGAATTTGACATGAAAAATATTCTCCTTGTTTGGGAGCCGAGGGGAGAAATCTTAGAGGATAAAGAACTCTTAAATTTCTTAAAAACAAATGAACTAAATGAATGTGTTGATCCCTTACGGAACAATAAGAT
>WAPY01000021.1 GCA_015520525.1 Candidatus Woesearchaeota archaeon | reverse complement strand
ATATAATACAAGACGCCTTAAAAGGGTATGAAGACAAGAACTCCAATCTTTTGGAGGGGCAAGCGAACATCAAGGTTGTTGGTGTCGGCGGAGCAGGCAACAACATGGTGAACTGGCTCTACAAGAAGGGAATTAAGGGAGCTGAAATAATTGCATGCAACACGGACAAGCAGCAGTTGGATATTACAGAAGCTGATGTTAAATTCTTAATGGGCAAGGATGTTACAAGAGGATTAGGCTGCGGAGGATTTCCAGAAAAAGGAGCTGAATCAGCCAAAGAGAGCATCCAAGAGATAAAGGAAGCTCTTAAAAATGTTGATATGGTCTTTGTTTGCGCAGGAGAAGGAGGTGGAACTGGAACAGGTGCTGCTCCAGTAATTGCTAAAGTCGCAAAGGATAATGGTGCCATAGTTATAGGCACAGTCACAATGCCTTTCGCTATTGAAAGGGCGAGAGTTGATAAAGCTGAGTTTGGACTTCAACAGCTTAGGAAGGTCTGCGATACAGTCATAGTAATAGACAATAACAGACTAGTTCAGATTGCAGGAAACCTGCCGATAAGACAGGCGTTTGCTGTGGCTAACGAGTTAATCGCTACAATGATCAAAGGAATAGTTGAGACAATAGCTGTTCCAAGCTTAGTCAACTTGGATTATGCAGATGTTAAAGCTATAATGACAAATGGAGGAGTTGCTGCTATAGGAGTTGGAACTTCAGACACCAATAATAGAGTGGAAGAAGCAGTCAACGGAGCTTTGAGCAATCCTCTTTTGGATATAAGCTATAAAGGAGCCACAGGAGCTTTAATCCATGTTACTGGAGGCCCAGACATGACATTGGAAGAAATTCAGAAAATTGGAGAACTGGTTACAGAAGCTATGGACCAAGACGCCAATGTCATATGGGGAGCAAGGATTGACGACAATATGAAAGGAAAGCTTACTGTGATGACAATCATAACAGGAGTCAAGTCTCCATGGATTGTCGGCAGTCAGACAAGTGGCAATAAGAGGAAAGCTTCAATCACAAGGCCTCAAGTTAGCGATGAGTTGGGCATCGAAATCGTTGGTTAAGGTTAATCCTTAACCCCCTTTTTATTTTTTTACGCTCGCTGGTTTCTATGCCTTCATTTCTCCCACCCCCATGAAAGTTGTGAAGGCAACAGCAAGGTTTTGCTCCGAGGGCTAACTGCTCTCGGAGTATTTTCTTTTTATTTCTTAATTTAATCATGAGATAAGAAGTAAATTATGTCTCTGCTCTCAACAATTATCTTTTTAACATTGAACTTTTCCTTTATGAGCTTCTCAATTTCATCCAACTTTTTGCTCTTTTTGAGAATAGAGATTGCTATATTTGGAATCTTTGAAGGCTTGCTTACTCTTGTCATTTCATCCAAGGCTTTGTTTATGTCGTCAAAATTGTGAATTGCAGTTACACAAATAACCTTGTCAAATTCTTCATCATCAAAGGGAAGGTCTTCCGCCTGGCTTACTAACCACTTGTGCTCGGGATGTTTCTCCCTAGCTATGCTTATCATTTTCTCACTGCTGTCAATCCCCGTTATGTCGCAGTTAAAAACTTGAGCTGATATCCCCGTGCCACAACCAACATCAAGAAGTTTATCAGCGTATTTTATTTTTAATGCAGAGCCTATTATCTTCAGCTTCTGAAGCTGCTCAAACATGTGAAGAGAATCATAAACTGGAGCAATGTCATCGTAAGTTCCTAAGCCTTCCATAAAGGAGATTTCTTATTTAAGATTATAAATCTTGTGGTGTTATTTCATCACTTTAGTCATATCTACTCCTATCTATAAAGGACATTGGAGCGTTTAACATCCGCCTTTTGGACGCGCTTAATTTTAACACCTTGTAGAACTCTTTATTCTTCTCATCTTTGCCCACCATGAATATTCTTTTGCCGCTCCTGCTCATCTTAAATCCTTTCACGCCTTTAAGGTCTTTCCAATTGTAAGGGTAAACATATGAAGTAACAGGGTCATTTGGGAATCTGTCTATTGTGCAAACCACCAAACTATAAGGTTCCCCATTCTTTTTGTATGCTCTATAACCAATTATAGCAAGCTTATCATCCTTTTGATATCCAAACAATTTCACAGTTAAATCATTGTTTCTGTTCTCCGAATAATAAGAAGTGCTGGAATGCGTCGCATTAGGTATTTCAACTGGTGTTTGAATAAATCCTAACGAATAAAAATTCTTATCTTTCACTCCTCCATCTATGATCTTTGAACCATCTCTTACTATGTCTCCAAGGTCATAAGCATCGTCTTGTGGTTTGATATAAAAAAAGTAAGGTTCAAAGCTAAAAAGAGCATTTTTACCTGTGTTTACAATGTTAAGTTCTACTAAAATAATCTCGCTTACTAATTCTTCGAGTCTTTGTTTCTTAACTCCCCTAAGGCTCTGTATAAAATTTCCTTTCTCCTCAACTAAATAATTTCTGGATTCTTTTATTGATATTACCTTTGAGTTTGGAATTTCCTCAAGCTTAGGAACTTTGCCTGAGTACTTCACAAAATCAAACTTTGGGAATAATTCATCTTTTTCCATTTAACCCACCCAAGTAAATAAGTGTAAAAGTTGTATTTATATGTTTCTATTTTTGAGTGATAGTATAGGATTAGAATAAACTGAATAATCCTTATGGGAGAATGTTGAATCAAGAATGTCCAAAGGGAAGGTTAGTTTTAATTTTTAGGTAGATTGGAGATTTATTCTTTTCTTGAGTTTTAATCTTCCTTCAACTCTGCTTAATAATATCTCATAGAATTCTCTCTCTTTAGAACTTAATTTTTCTTTATCTATCTTTGAGAGAACTCTGTGTAGTAAAATCAAATCATTATCAGATAATCTTATTCTATTAATTGTTTCAGGAACAATATCTACCATGTTGCTATTAATATAATGCATGCTTTAATAAATTTTGTCCTTTGTTGCTATAATTTTCCTCTTATCATTGCAGGGAACAATAAGAGGTTTAAATGCTTCTCCTTGTTTTATCCTGTTGAGTTAACTGGGAGTATTGCCTGTAAGAAGTGTTGAATGTCATTTACAATTCTTATCTGAACTATAAAAAAGAACATTAAAAATTGAATAATCATGTTTTGGAGATAGCATTAAAGCAAATTATTCTTCTTTAAAAGAACTATAAATCCTGCACTAATGAATACACCAATTATGCCTGGAATAGTTAATAAGAATTTTAGGTAGTTAATCCACCAAGGAATAACTCCGTTAGTTATGATAAATTCAATCAAAGAAGTCATGTGATTAATATCTGTTGGATTAAGTACAAATACAATTAATTTAGGCAATAAGGGTATCCAAGTTATGATAACATACCATTTTACACCTTTTGTTAGGGAAATCTTAGGCTTCATCTTATTGTAATTCTGCTATTCTTTCATTAATCTTTCTAGGAGGAAGGTTAGATCGAAAAATGAAAATTATGAGTTAAGAGGATGAAGAAAGAAGGATAAATGGTAGAAAGTAGCCCCGTCCGGATGCGGGAACTCAACCTTTTAGAAAAATGTTGAATCGAAAAGTGAAGAGGAAGAGTTAAAGTAGTAGAATAAGGTAAATAAAATAATATAAGGAATAGCCCCGTCCGGATGCGGGAACTCAACCTTTTAGAAAAATGTTGAATCGAAAAGTGAAGAGGAAGAGTT
>WAPY01000020.1 GCA_015520525.1 Candidatus Woesearchaeota archaeon | reverse complement strand
TAAGAGACAGAAACAGAGCATGTGGGTTAATACTTTGTTATTTGAGAGAGATTCTCACCTCCTCCTTTTATCTTTATTATTTGTTTATAAATTTGTTAAAAAGAAGTGGGCCCGCGGGGATTTGAACCCCGGACCACTGGTTGTCTTAGTGCATTCTGGATATTGTTTAGAATGCCGTCATATAAGACCAGCACTCTAACCAGACTAAGCTACGGGCCCGTGCGCCGGCCGGGATTCGAACCCGGGTCGCCACCGTGGCAGGGTAGTATCCTAGCCTCTAGACTACCGGCGCTTTCTCGTGAGGAATTTAAAATAGTTTATAAATTTAACTTTTATTTAAAAGCAGGACAGCAGAACCTTTATAAATCAAGTTTCACTCAACCACACATCCCTATAGATTTCTTAGTCCTGACATAAATTTACTTTTATCTCGATGAAACATTTAACATGATTGTGAGAACTTCTTGTACCTTAAAGCTTCTTGTAAATGCTCCTCCTATGCCCAATTAATGTTACTTCTATCCTCCTTTTATTATCATCAATGTCTGCAATAACTCTGTAATTGCCAATTCTCAATTTGTAATCTCTTCTTTTGGTTAATCTTTCAAAGAAATGATGAGGATTTTCTTTGGCAATCATTATCTTGTTCCAAATCCTCTTAGCCAGATTCCTTTCAGCTTTCGCTAAGAATCCTATGACTTCAGGATCAAATATTACTTTGTACATTTAAAAGCCAAGCCTCTTTTTTGCTTCTTCTTCAGAGACAAACTTGCCTTCTTTTATTCTTTTTCTAGCTTTTTCAATAGCAATGACTGCTTCCTTACTTAATTCTGGTTGGGTCTTGGCTTTTTTTGCTATGTATATCATTTTCCTGATAACTTCATCATAACTCTCATTTTTATATTCTCTAAACTGATCTAATTGGACTTTTGTATCCTTATAAATCTTTATAGTCGTTGCATTCATATTTACCACAGTTTACTTAGTTATACCTAAGCATATTTAAAACTTTTTATTTGACACATAGAAAACATGCATAACTTCCTTATCAAACTTTTTATTGAACGCCATTATACTTTCTTCTCTTAATCGTTGCAGAGAACAATAGAATGGTTTGAAGGTCTCGCTTCTTATTCAATATTGTTGAGTTAATAGAGAACATGGTGGATAATTGGTGTTAAGTGAAATAATTTTTAGTGGCTCAAAATTTAAGGGACAATTCTTAATAAAAGAAAAGGGAGGGGGGAGTGTGATTTTGATGATGGACTTAACAATATGAGTAGAATAGCCCCGCTTTGATACGGGAACCCAACCTTTTTAGAAAAAATGTTGGATCGAAAAAAATGAAGAGGTATAAGTTGGGAATTGATAAAGAAAGAGGATAAATGATAGAAAGTAGCCCCGCTTTGATACAGAACCTAACTTTTAGGAAAAGGTTTGATCGAAAGGGGGGAGTGTGATTTTGATGATGGACTTAACAATATGAGTAGAATAGCCCCGCCCGGATTCGAACCGGGGTCCCTGGCTCCAAAGGCCAGGATGATTGGCCGCTACACCACGGGGCTGTTAGAGGATTATGAGGAAACAATCTCACATGCCTCTTGAAACTTTTAACTTATTTATAAAAGTTACTGATAAGAACAAGTTAATAACAGTTTTAATCTTATTGTCATCATGCGAACTCTTCGTTCGAAGAGTCTGCTTGTTTCTCTTTCTTCTGTGCTTATCTCCTATAATTTCTCCTGCTCCTGTGAAAACCTTGGCGGTTGAATGAAGGTCTTCTTTTGGTAGGAAATCTTGTGTTTATCTTTTTGAATTCTGGTTTCTTTTTCTTCTCTATGTTGAATGTTCTGTAATCACTCATTATTCTTGACATGCTGTCATAGTCGTGAGGGCTTAATAGGTTTATTACTTTCCCTTTCCTTCCTGCTCTTGCGGTTCTTCCTATTCTATGAACATACTCTTTGCTTGTCTTTGGTAGGTCGAAGTTGAATACTGTGTTGACTTCTTTTATGTCCAAACCTCTGGCAGCCACATCTGTGCATACGAGAACTTTAACTCTTCCTTCGTTGAAGTCGTTGAGGGCTTTTAGTCTTTTGTTCTGTGTGTGCCCTCCATGTATTGGTATTGCTTTTACTCCGTTGTTTATTAAATTATCAGACACAAAATCAACGCCGTTTCTTGTGTTGCAGAATACCATACTTAATCCTTTAGATTCCTTAAGCAGTTTTACCAGCAAAGATAATTTCTCGTTGTTCTTTACTTCATAATACTCTTGTTTTAGATTTTCTTCATTCACTTGTTTCTCTGCGTTTATTGTTGCAGGATTTTTTAAGAATTGTTTTTTTAGTTTTAGTATGTCTCCGCTTATTGTTGCAGATAATAATAATGTTTGTCTTTCTTTTGGGCATCTTCTTAATATTTCTTTAACATCATCTATGAAGCCCATGTCGAGCATTCTATCAGCTTCATCGAGTATGACCATTTTTATATCTCTCAAGTTTACGGTTCTTCGGCTTATGTGGTCAAGCATTCTTCCAGGAGTTGCCACTATAACATCTGTCGTCTTCAAACTTCTTATTTGCTTCTCTATGGGCACGCCTCCATAAACGGAGGTTATTTTCATCTTGTTGTATTTTGAGAATTTTCTCAACGCATTGCTTATCTGCTCGGCAAGTTCTCTTGTTGGAGTCAGTATTATTGCTTGAGGCGTCCTCTTTGGGATTATGTTGTGAATTATTCCCGCTGCAAACACGAATGTTTTTCCAGAACCAGTCGCTGATTCAGCAATTATATCCCTTCCTTGCAGGACATAAGGTATTGCTTTCTCCTGAACCTCTGTGGGCTCTTCAAAACCCATGTCCTTTATTGCTTTTAATGTTCCTTCTTCTATTCCTAATTCTTCAAATTTTTTCATTTAATACACCTTTAATTTAGAAAACGCACAATCATAATTCATTGGCTAATTTTATGTCGTCAGCCATTACTGTTTTTCTGCCCGAATGTTTTGATATTTCCAGGGCTTTCTTTGCTATTTCTATTCCTTTCTTAGTCAAGAAATCGCAAAGTTCCTCAACAGCATCATCCCCCACTCTTTCAGCGCCGGCGCTTATTATTAATTTTTCCACCGGAGCCCGTGGTATAATGTGTGTTTTCCTTTGCATTTAAGGATGAGTTTCAGCTTTGGTTTATAAATCTTTGGTATTTGTTCTTTTTTAACTTGCTATTGGTGAGATGAACAATAAAAGTATAAACATCTGCTTTTGCGCTTATTCTATTTAAAACAGTTCATCAATTAAATAACATAATATAAAATAGTATAATAAAATAAAAATTTTTATGTTCAATCTTTCTTGCAAACTTTTAAGTATTTAATG
>WAPY01000019.1 GCA_015520525.1 Candidatus Woesearchaeota archaeon | reverse complement strand
ATAAGAGGACTTCTGATGAGAAGAGGGTTTTATTTTGTTGGTTTATCTCTACCCTGGAAGGTTCATAATGAGGTGCATTATTATCATTTATTCCTGATGAGGAAAAAGCACTGAACCCGATGATCGAACCTACAGTTATTCTCACAATCCCTTTTAAAGTTTTTTTCATGCTTTCACTAAATTTTTGAATATTATTTTATATTTAAATCTTTTGTTTTTATTACTGTTAAGTTGTTATCTGTTGGTTAGTTCTTGTTCTTATCTATTCATAGACAAATTTTGCCAGTAACCAAAACTTTTAAATATAACTAGTTGTATGTTGTTTTCGCTTAAATCTCATGGAGGTGAGTTAAATGGCACAACAAATACAACCAATATTTATACTGCCTGAGGGCGCTCAGAGGACATCAGGTAAAACAGCGCAGAAGAACAACATCGAAGCAGCAATTCAAGTTGCTGACACTGTTAGGACGACATTAGGTCCTAAAGGAATGGACAAAATGCTCGTTGACACATTAGGAGATGTAACTGTAACAAATGATGGAGTTACAATTCTAAATGAGATTGAAATCGAACATCCTGCAGCTAAGATGATGGTTGAAATCGCAAAGACGCAGGAGGAAGAGGTTGGAGACGGAACAACCACAGCAGTTGTTTTAGCAGGTGAATTATTGAAAAAAGCAGGAGAACTTCTTGATCAAAAAATACATCCAACAGTATTATCAAAAGGTTATAGAATAGCAGCTGAGAAAGCTCAAGAAATTCTAAAGGGCATGGCCGAAAAGATAAGTGAGAAGGATAAGGATGTTCTTAAGAGCATAGCTATGACTGCCATGACAGGCAAGGGTGCAGAGCATGCTAAAGACAAACTTGCATCCCTGCTGGTTGATGCGGTTGTTGGAATAATAGATGAAGTTGATGGGAAGAAAATCATAAACACTGAAAACATAAAGATAGAGAAGAAAGTTGGTGGAGGAATAGAAGACTCTGAACTTATAAAGGGAATTGTCTTGGATAAGGAGAGAGTGCACTCATCAATGCCTAAGATGGTTAAGGACGCTAAGGTTCTTCTCTTAGATACAGCTGTAGAAATTAAGAACACTGAGACGGATGCTAAAATACAGATTACAGACCCCTCACAGCTTCAAGGCTTTATAGAGATGGAAGAAAAAATGCTTAAAGAGATGGTTGATAAGATAAAGGCAACAGGAGCTAATGTTTTATTCTGTCAGAAAGGAATAGACGACACTGCACAGCATTATCTCGCCAAGTATGGAATATTTGCAGTGAGAAGAGTTACAAAATCAGACATGGAGAAACTTGCTAGAGCTACAGGAGGAAAAATCATAAGCAACCTAGATGATGTTTCAGAGAAAGACCTCGGATATGCGGGCTTGGTTGAAGAGAGAAAGATAAGTGATGAGTCAATGGTGTTTATTACAGAATGCAAAAATCCCAAATCAATGACCATACTCATAAGAGGAGGTACAGATCATGTTATTGATGAGATAAAGAGAGCTATGGAAGACGCTATAGGAGATGTCGCAGCCGCTTTAAAATCCGGATTAGTTGTTGGAGGCGCAGGTTCTGTTGAGATAGAGCTTGCCAACGAACTCAGAAAGTTTGCCAACACATTGAGCGGAAGAGAACAGCTTGCAGTTCAAGCCTTCGCTGATTCGGTTGAAGTAATTCCGAGAACCCTTGCGGAGAACGCAGGACTGGACCCAATAGATATCTTAGCAAAGACAAAGTCAGAGCACGAACATGGAAAGAAATGGGCAGGAATTGATGTGTTTGAAGGGAAAGTTGTTGATGCGTGGAAAGAAGGAATAATTGAACCCTTGAAGATAAAGACGCAGGCAATACAGTCGGCTTCTGAAGTGGCAATAATGATATTGAGAATAGATGATGTGATTGCATCAGCGCCGAAGAGCCAACCCTCAATGCCCCCTCAAGGAATGGGAGGCATGGGAGGAATGGGATATTAAATAAATTTTAACCTTTTATTTTTATTCTTAATTTTAACTTATGGAAAATTTTATAAATCACGCTTTCTTGGTAAGTATAAAAAGTGGTGGTAGTATGGTTGATGAGTATGAACTTATTCCAGAAAAGGAGATTCTTGAACTTAAAAAAGAAATCAACGAATTAAAGTCTCATCTTGGCCTTAAAAAGCAGGAAGATGTTGTTAATGACAAAAAAGATGTTGAGGAAGGCCAACTGATATTTGCAATAAAAGAACTTACTGAAG
>WAPY01000018.1 GCA_015520525.1 Candidatus Woesearchaeota archaeon | reverse complement strand
TACATTAAAACTATAACTGGAGACAATCATGAATTCAATACGTCAATCTACATTATTAATTAAAGAAGCAATTACAGCTGCTCAGCTTGGGGAAGCAACAAAAAAAGGACTAAAAGGAGTTATTCACATAAAGAGAGATGCTACTCAAATAAGCCCAAATGTAAAAGCAGCACTTGGAGGGTCAAAGTTTGGACCAGCTACTCTACCTAATTTTCATAAGGGTAAAACTGTTGTGGCTACAGGAGGAGGGCAAGACCTTCTTAATATTAACGACAAGATAAGGAACGGGATATCATTAGGAACTAGGACAAAAAAGGACATACTAAAAGACACTTCTCCTAAAGCAAAAGAAGCTATAAATAGAATCATGATGCACCATGAATTGTCAGAAGCGAAAGCATTTAAAAAAACAACAGAGGGTAAACTTAAAGAATGAAGTGGGGCACTAAAGTCATTCCGAAAGACCACTGGAGAAGCGGAGACTTTGAATAGATTACTCTTGATTAAATACGCCACATTCGCAAGAATGTGGTTATGTATAAGGCTCAAGCTGCCAAATTTAATTGTTTCAGCAAGATTCCTCTTGCTGCATTTATGTCTCTATCTACGATAAAATTATCGTCTTTTATTGTTTTCTTGCCACCCAGCTTTTCATCAATGATTCCATTCCATGAGCGTGTTTTCGATGTATAGCTTTCATTGCAATCAACAACATGCTTCCCATATTTTTTGGCGTACCACTTGACTCTAAGCTTAAATTCATAATGGCTAAGAGACAACATCTCTCTTGTTGTTCTTCTTCGTATTCTTCGGCCTTGTTTTTTTGACATCTTTTGTGTCTCAAAGGTTGGAAGGAAGATGACATCATATCTTTGAGAGAGTTCGTAAGCTAATCGGTTGTGCAAATCAAGCAACAAGTCGTCTTTTTTAGATTTTAACTTATTGATTTTCATGTCAATATGTCTCAATCTATCTTGATACCATTGCTCTTCAATTTTCTTGGTGTTTTCGATTAACTTTCTCTGTGATAGTAAATTATCTACTCTCTTCATCAAAGGGAATAGTTTTTCTTTTACAAAGTCATCTCCAGCAACAATAACTTCAGTATCACTATAGCAAGTTGCAAAGGTTCTAACTCCAGGGTCAATCGCCACACATTTTACATCGCCTTGGATTTCGGCACTGATTTCTATGTGTTGTTGAACCTGAATGAACCATCTTCCCTTGTCATAAGTTATGATACATGATTTATTAATTGCTTCTTCTGGTATAGATTCAGTTAGGTGAATCTTTCCTAATGCCTTGACAGCAGGATTTAGACCCTTTGGCATTTTATCTATTGAAAAAGAGTGCTTTGAACCTTTCCTACTCTTAAAACTAACAGAGGCAAATCCAGACTTTGAGCCTTTCAGTTTCTTATTCTTAGACATTACAGCCTTGAATGTTGTAAGAGCTTGAAGCACAGCATTGTCAACAATAATTGAGTTATATATATGCTCTTTTTCTATTTGCTCTTCTTTGCATTGCTCTTTTATTTGTGGTCTTAGGTTTTTAAATTTACCATTTTCATCTAAGTATTTATTGTTTACATAACACTCTACAGCTAAGTTATAAGCTCGTCTATAAAGTATTATAGCTTGGTCGTAAGCCTCTTTATTTTCAGGGTAAAATCTAATCTTTTTTGATGCTATTACTTTTCCGTCTTTATGCTGACCTTTTTCCGTAGTGGGAATTGCAGAAGCTGGTAATGAAACCAATAAGCTCATTGGTGTCGAATGTTTCGGAGTTAGGACTCTTTTCCAATGAGATGATTTCTCCTCCGTGTAGTTCAACAATCCATTTAATGAGCTTGAGTCCACTTCTTGCGAGACGGTCTTGTGTGGTAACCACAACAGTGACTGATTCTCCTCGCATTGCTGACTCCAATATGGTTCTGAGTCCTTTACGTTGAAAGTTGAAAGCAGAGGCAATATCAGAGACAACTTCGTAGTCTTGGTACTTTTCTTGAAGAATTTTGATTTGGTTCTCAAGACTTGTTTTTTGTTTTGAAGAGCTGACTCTGGCATATATAAACCTCCTTTCTTTTGATTCTATTCGGATACGAATGTGTCCACCGCTTGTTGTTGTGACATCTTTATATTTACCTGCCTTGACCCACATTCGGATAGTTTGAGGTGTCACTCCCTCAATTTCTGCAAGTTTCCATGTTGATACTAACATTTTAGAATTATGCCAAATTCTTGCTTATCTTGCCCTTAATTCCAACTGACCATTCTTTGAAGTTCTTGCCGTTCTTTCTTGAAATACCAGAAACGTCAACCATAAACTCTTCGTCATTTATAGTGCTTATACTCAATGGGATTCCATCGAAAACTTTTGTTAATTCTTTATGCATATTTTAATCCTTTAAAATTTAAATTGTTGATAGCTACCAAGGAT
>WAPY01000017.1 GCA_015520525.1 Candidatus Woesearchaeota archaeon | reverse complement strand
GATACAAATATTAACAAATAATAAATTAAGAAAATTTACTTTTTAGCCTTAGCAGGAGCACCTTTTGCAGCACCTTTTCCAGGAGCTGCTTTATTATCTTCAGGCAATAATTCTCTAATTATCTCCTCTGGAATCTTAGCATCTCTCAACTTGGTTCTAATAAAGTGAGCCTCTTTGCCCTCATTCTCCTTGATAATTGCCTGAGCCTGCTTGACAAAGGTGTCATGCTTCTCCTTAATTTCTTCAGCAAGCTTCTTCTTCTCTTCCTCGAGAGCTTTAATCTCTTCAGCGCTGAGTTCTGTCTTGCCTGAGGATATTTCTTTGTCAAACTTTCCCTCATTAACAGCTTTCAAGGCTGATTTAAAGTCCATTCCTTCAACCATAACACCCATAGAGCCTGCTGTTCCAATAACTTCCTTAACCTTGTCCTTCAAAGTCTTCCCTGTGAGAGAATCTTCCTTCATCTTTGCAATTTTAATAACCTGCTCTATTTTAAGGTCAGCTATCTTCTCACCTTTAGGATTAGGCGAGCCCTTATCAATCTCGGCTTCCTTCTTGATTAATTGTGATGTCGGAGGAGTTCCTATAGAAATTGTAAATTCCCTTGTCTCAGTATCAACTATAACTTTAACCGGGACTTGAAGATTTTTAAAACTGGCTGTTTTCTGGTTTATCTCAGCCACAACCTTTCCAATGTTGACTCCCAAAGGTCCTAAAGCAGGCCCCAATGGAGGAGCTGCAGTCGCCTTTCCACCTTCTACAAGCACTTCAACAGTTTCTTTTGACATAAGCAAGGAGGTTTTAGCATTTGTTTATAAAGTTTTTGTTAATGAACAGAACGGAAAACCGAAAGATATAAATACCACTGACAGGTAACAACAAGTATGAACGAGGGAAAATTAGAATCAAGGATAAACAACACAATCAAGCCTGACTCGCCAATTGACAAAGGGGAATACACACATTACATAAGAGAAGGTGAGGATGGCAGGAAATACCTGACGATGATTTCTAACAAACCTATTATCGTCAACTATGAAAAGTCTCCAAAGTTGCAAGAACTTTATAAGAAAGCTGAAGAAGAATTATCTAAATTGACTGGAAAGATAAACAAAAATTTCATACTCAATGCAGTTTATTCTGTCGTGGATAAAGCATTTGAAGGAGGAGAATCAAACAGAGTAAGCAGTAACAAAGAGAAAATAAGCTTGGACGATTTAATAAAAGACAAAGTAGAAAATCCTCTTTATAAAACATTAACCGCGGCTGTCCTGCTTGAACAATTCAAAAAAGAAGAACACATAAAGGGAACAATAAGCGTTGAGTACAAAAAACTTAATGGTAAGGATTATTTCTGGGTGAGATACACAAACAGTAAAGGAAGAATATTTATTCTTGATTTTAACTCTGAGTTTAAAGGAGTTGTTCCATTAGAAACTGCTGTTCTGAAAGGAAGAGAATTTTACAAGAGACCAGAAGATAATAGATATATAAAAGTTTAAAGAATTATTTTTATTCTTCTTCTCTTCTAATAACCTTAACATCCTCTTCATTTAAGGTTATTGGAATAGGAACTGCAGCGTTGAGAAGTTCAACAACAACAGAATTCTTCGTCTTATCAATCCTGATTATCTTCGCCTTCTCATGCTTGAAAGGTCCTGCTATAATTTCAACAACATCCTTCTTCTTAAGAACAACCTGCTCTTTCTTCTCAACCTCAACAAGATTCTCTATTTCTTTATAAGGAACTTCGCCCTTGAGAACTCCCCTAGCGTAAGGAACACCAAAAGCAGCCCTCTCAACAGCATTCCTATCCTGAGCTTCAACAATAATATACCCCCTCATCTTATGAGGTCTTATAACCGCATAAACAGGCAAACCCTTCCTCTCAGCATTGCTGCTCAAAAAGTCAGCAACTTGATCCTCTCTATTAGCAGTTACTCTCAATATGAATATAGCCATTTTAACCTCCTTTAAACAATTGCAGTGTGACTTGCATGGCAAAACCAATCAAGCCAACAATTATCATTCCCAAACCAGTAATTTTAACTATGGTCCTGAACTCCTCCTTAGTGGGCTTTTTAGTGAGGATTAACACTCTCTTGCATTCAATAGCAAAACTCTTCAACTTGACCCACATAGACTTAAGAGCGCTTTTTTGTGCCATATGCGAAGTAGAAAAACCAATTGTTTTTAAAGGTTGTGATTTTCTGGATTTTGTTATAATATCTAAAGTTCTTGCATAAAGAAGAAATAAAAAAGACAAAACACAAATTTCCTGCTCTTATTAAGTTCCAAGTCAAGTTTATAAGCTTACTTCTGATTAGTTCAGAATAATCTTCAAAAGGAAACCCCAGAAAACTCCAAGAAAATCTTAACTGAACTTGAAAGAAGAGTTCTAAATGAGATTAAAAAAGAAAGGATTATCAGGAGAATCAGTTCGGACAAAGGCAGCTAATGGGAGGTTTTGGGAAGATAAAAGAAGAGAGAATCACACAAGAGAAAAAAGGATGCTTTGTTCAATCATTTTATGTACTACTTAAAATTCGTTAATCTCTTATCAGTAGTAATAAAATCAAAAAATTTAAATATTTTTATTTGCTCTTCACTCATTATGAAACCGTCCGAGATTAATGACTTTTATACAAGATTAGGTGTAAAAAGAGATACATCCCAAGAAGAAATTGATAGACAATATAGAAGATTAGTTCTCAAGTATCATCCAGATTTAAATAAGAATAAAGAAGATGCGGCAAGAGAAATGACTGCTATTAATGAAGCTTATACAACTCTCTCAGATCCTAAAAAGAGAAGTGAGTATGATTCAACTTTACCTGAAAGGGAAACAATAAAAGACAGCCATGAACTTTTTAACCAACATTTCGAACAGATAATTGTATCTCCTAATGGAGTTGTTATAAAAGAAGAACATATAATCTTCAATAGTTCTCAAGAAAAGTCTACAGTTGGATTTTATGACGGCAAACCTTTTCAGCAGAAGTTATTTTACCAAAGGGTAGAAACCAGAGTTGTATTCAATGCAACAAAAGACCATCTTAAGTATAATGCCCGCGAAGAAAAAGAGAAAGGTTCAGAGGAAACTCCTGATGAGAAGGGCGGATTAGAAAAGATAATAAATGAATTTTAAGTCAGTTTCTTATGTAATTAAAAATAACAAGAAGTAATAAAAAATATTTATTCTTTCCTTCACTGAACAAACTC